>JAFASN010000063.1 GCA_019244415.1 Verrucomicrobiota bacterium
GCGCGATCACATCCCGCCTTTACAAAAGTAGGTACTCACTTGCGTGCGCGCGAGGAACATTGCAGCCGCTGCCGAGCCTCCCGTTATTTCTCGGTAACGAGGTATTCGCGCCGCTAACGACAATCCACTCGCGCTACATTGTGCGAATCCAAGGTACTATGGCAGGCAAAATTAACTTTCTCGGTCATCCGGTGCATCCGATGCTGATCGCGTTTCCGCTTGGTTTGTTTCCGATTGCCGTACTATTCGACATCGTTTTTCTGGCAACAGGACGCGTGCACTGGGCGCTCAGTTCCTACTGGCTTATCGCTGTGGGCGTGATCAGCGGTTTGGTCGCGGCGATCTTCGGTGCGGCCGATTGGTGGGCGCTCGACAATGGCACCCGAGCAAAGCGCATCGGCCTGCTGCATGGGTTGATCAACGTTTCGGTCACGGCGCTATTTGCCATCAGCTGGTTCATGCGGCGACCGGATCCGGCCGCGCCGTCTCTTCTCGCCATCATTCTCGGGATTGTCGCGCTGCTGCTGGCGTTAATCGCGGCCTGGCTTGGCGGCGAGCTTGTTTACCGGATGAGTGTCGGAGTTGATTTCGGTGCGCACGTGAATTCCCCCAGCTCGCTCTCGGATCGTCCGGCCAAAGAACAGGCTCGCTAACGTTTCCGCCGCAAAAACGCGGAGGCTTTCCAGCGCGATGCGCAAACGGGCGGACTTCCGGCACGACGATTTCGCGGTGGGATAGACAAATGCCGCCTGCCTGAAACAGGCATTTGCAACTAAACTCCCACTTGTGCGCGACAGCACAATGCCTCTGGATGCAACCGCGGCCACTGGCATTCCCGCGCTCGCGGTTGATCGCCGCGCGATGCGCTACTTCCAGCCGGACTGGCGCTGGATCGCGCTCCTTGTCGTACTCATAGGTATTTCAGTTTGCGTCGGTTTGCTCGAGACGTGGCCGCTCGCCGTACTCATCGACAGCGTGCTGACAGCAAGACCGCAGAGCGACTGGATTCACCAGCTCTTTCTTTCACTTCTGCCGGCGAGCAAGACCGGGCAAATCGCCGGGCTCGTACTCATCGGTATGAGCATTCAACTCATCGGTTATTTCGTCTGGATGGCTCGGATGATGATTAACTATCACCTGAACTACCGTGGTACTACGCGTGTCCGCTACGATTTGTTCACGAAACTGCAATATCTCGGCCTGGCGTATCACCGCACTCATCCACAGGGCGACGCCATTTACAGATTGAGCGCGGACGCATTCGGACCGTGGGGAATCATGGATACGGTGATCGGCACTGGCGTGGCGGCGGTCACATTAGCGGTCATGACGCTGATCCTCCTCTCACGCAACGTCTCTCTCACGCTGGCGTCATTTTCCGTCGCGCCTTTCATCATCTGGAGCAACTGGCAATTCGGCATGCGCATTCACGAGCGCGCGCTCGTCTCGAAACAAATCGACACCGACCTTACCAGCACGATCCAGCAAACAATGGCGCGCGTCTGGCTGGCGCAGGCGTTTCGCCGTGAACGCCGCGATTTCCGCGTGTTCCGGCGCGCTGTTCTGCGCAGCGTTCATGCCTTGCTGCGGCTGAACTGGCAGGAGCAACTCTATCCTTTCGTGCGCGACAGCATTCTCGCGGTCGGCGCAGCCATCATTCTCGGCTACGGCGGCTATCTTGTTTATCGGGACCAATTCCTGCGGCCGGTCGCCGGCGGAATGACGGTCGGCATTCTCATCATCTTCCTCGATTACGTCCGCAAACTGTGGGATCCGCTGAAGTGGCTCACGGAATTCGTTGCCAAAGTACGGCTCTTTGAAGCAGCGGCACGGCGTGTCTTTCGCATTCTCGACACGCCGGAAGAAATTGCGGAAACGCCCGGTGCGATTCACTTGCCGGTGCGGCGTCGGGATCTCGTACTTGATGACGTGAGTTTCAGCTATCGGAGGGGTCAGCACGTGTTGCGAAACGTTTCTGCTGAAATTCACGATGGCGAATTCGTCGCGTTCGTCGGTCGAAGCGGCACCGGCAAAAGTACGCTGCTCAGCTTGATGTTGCGTTTTTATGATCCCACGCGCGGCGCGCTGCTTCTCGACCGGCACGATTTCCGCACCATCCGCATCAGCGACGTCCGTGCGCACATGGCACTGGTCGGGCAGGAAAACATTATACTGCCGGGCAGCGTGGCGGAGAACATTGCCTATGGCCGGCCGGGAGCCGGCCGTGGCGATTTAGAGCATGCGGCGGAGCTTGCTGGCGCGGCTGAGTTCATTCGCGAATTGCCGAACGGCTACGACACGCAGTTAGCCGAGGGCGGGCAAAACCTGTCCGGCGGCCAGCGCCAGCGCATCGCCATCGCGCGCGCGCTGCTCACCAACGCGCCGTTCCTCATTCTCGATGAGCCGACCAGCGCGCTGGATCCGCGCCATGAGCTGCATCTCGTTAGCACGCTGCTGCATTTGCGCCGACTGCGCACAATCATTCTCGTGACACACCGGCTGCAATCAGTGGTCCACTGTGACCAGATTTTTGTCATGCAACATGGCTCGATTATCGAGCGTGGTACTCACCAGGCACTGCTTGGGCGCAACGGCGCTTACGCGCAGATGTGGGACACAGCGATGATCGAGTGATGCAACTCTCCGACGACGCTGCTGCGCCGGCCAAAATACGCTATGCGGAGCGCCGGATGATTCCGCGCTCGCTCTGCTCGATGAATTCAATCAGGTGCGTGATCTCCGGGCGTGGCGCGATCTGATCGCGGATCGCTTCGATCGCCTGCCGCGTATTCAAGCTCGCCCGGTAAATCAGCCGAAATGCCTCCTTGATTGCCTTTACCGTTTCCGCATCAAACCCAGCGCGCTCCATGCCTACGATGTTGATCCCGCGAATCTCCGCCGGATTACCGTCTGCGATCATGAACGGCGGGACGTCCTGCACGATCTTCGAGCAACCGCCGGTGATCGCGAATCGGCCGATCCGGCAAAACTGATGCACCGCGGTCAGGCCACCCATCACCGCATGATCGCCCACCTGCACATGGCCGGCGAGGGTGCCGTTGTTCGAAAACACGACGGCATCGCCGACGACGCAATCGTGGCCGATGTGGCTGTAGGCGAGAAAATTCCCGCAACTCCCGATCCGCGTCGTGCCATCGCTTTTTGTGCTGCGATTCACGGTGCAGAACTCGCGAAACGTGTTCTCGTCGCCGATTTCGAGGTGCGTCGGCTCGCCCGCGTACTTCAGGTCTTGTGTTTGCTGGCCGATGGAGCAATACGCATAAAATTTGTTGCCGCGCCCAGCGCGCATCGGACCCGCGAGCGTGATATGGTTTTGCAGCCAGCAATTTTCCCCGAGGGCAACGTCTGCGCCGACGATGCAGTACGGCCCGATCATTGTCCCGTCGCCGATTCTCGCACTCGGATCGATAATCGCGCTCGGATGAATCTGGACCCCGTCCATCGCTCAGCTCGTGCTCGTATTCCTGATCGTAATGGTACTCGATCTTAGCAGCTCAACGGATTACGGACCGCGAGTGCCAGCCCATCATTTATCCAGGAAGGTGAACATCAAGTCACCTTCGCTGACGACCGTCTCGTTCACCACGCATGAGCAGTGCGCCTTCGCGATGCGGTTGCTCCGCGCCCTGATCAGTTCGGCGTGGATGAAGAGCGTGTCACCCGGAAAAACCGGTTTGCGGAATTTTACCTCGTCCGCGCTCATAAAATAACCGATGCGGCTCGAGCTTTTCGCCAGCTTCATTAACAAGATGCTCGCCACCTGCGCCATCGCTTCCACCTGGAGTACGCCCGGCATCACGGGATGCCCGGGGAAATGGCCAATAAAGTACGGCTCGTTAATCGACACCGTTTTCATGCCGGTGATCTTCGTCTCTCCCTCGAAGCCAAGAATCCGATCCACCATCAGGAATGGATAACGATGCGGCAGGATGTTCATCACCTCTTGAATGTCCAGCGCGCCTTCACCGTGTGGCATAGTACGTGGCACCGACAGCGCGATTGATTTCGCCAGCTCCTTCACGATGCACCGCGCCAGCTCGGCGTTTGCGGCATGCCCCGGTTTCACTGCCAGCACGTGTCCGCGTATCCGGGTGCCGACCAGCGCCAGGTCACCCACGATGTCCAGCACCTTGTGCCTGGCGAATTCATCCGGGAACCGCAGCGGCTCTTTGCTCAGGACCGAGTCGCCCCGCACCACAATCGCATTCTCGAGACTGCCACCTTTGATCAGGTTCTTCTCCATTAACGGCGCGACATCCTCGTAGTACACAAACGTCCGCGCCGGCGCGACTTCCCGCTCGTAAACGGCGGGCGTGATCTCGGTGGAGAAGAACTGCGTGAAACGTCCGTTCGGCCCCGCCTGTGTGCACGAAACACGGAACTTGTCATCGGGCAAAAGTACCAGCAGCGATCCCGCTTTATTCTCGATGTGCAACGGTTCGCGCACATCGAAAAAGCGGCGCGGCGCTTCCTGCTGCACAATGCCGCCACGTCTGATGACCTCCACGTACGGCACCGCACTGCCGTCGCCGATCGGCGGCTCATTCGCGTCCATCTCGACGATGGCGTTATCGATGCCCATGGCGCACAAGGCCGAGAGGACATGCTCGACGGTATGCACGCGCACCGCGCCCTCGCCGATGGTTGTCGCGCGCTCGACCGTCTTCAAGTTCGCGATCGAGGCATCGACAGTCGGCTCGTCTTTGAGGTCTTTGCGCCTGAACTTCACCCCGTGATCTGCCGGCGCCGGCCGCAGCGTCAGCGTCACTTTTTCGCCAGTATGCAACGAAGTACCGCTCAGCCCGGCGACATTTGCCAGCGTCTGTTGAAGTTCGACCGCCATTTCGCCCGCGTTAGTAGCAGAGTTTTCCAGCGCTGGCTAGCAGCTCTGCCGCATGGGGCAAAAACAGGTTTACTGGAGCAAACCTGAAGCAGGCCTGCGGCGGCGGAGATGAATAACGGGTGAGTACGGGGCTGTTTGGGCCGCAGACCGGGAGGCCACAAATTTAATTATCAAAAGAATCTATTGACGAAATGAGGCGAAATATAGGAATTATAGAAATCATCAAATTCGCACAAATCAAAACTATGAACCGTTTCGCTTCTATTCGCACTTCGCTTCAGCGCGTTGCCTTCGGTCTGCTCCTCGCCTTTGGCGCAACCCAGGCCAAAGCAACGTTGGTCCAATGGAATCTCAACCCTTCATCGCTCAATGGGCCAGTGGGGTCGAGCACCTATTCCTACACGCAGTCAGGTTACAGCATTAGCGCAACCGGCTACGATAACCCGACCACGACGCACGATCTCTTCTTCAAGAACGGCGGTGGCGACGAGACCGGTCTCGGCCTCGTAAATACGCTGGATAACGAGCTCCAGGTAAACAATGGCGTACCGGCCAACTACATTCAGCTCAATATCCAGTCGCTCATCACGAGCGGCTTTTACGACGGTAAGATTGAAGTCGGTAGCGTGCAGCCGGGTGAAAGCTTCAATCTTTACGGCTCGTCTTCGGCCGGCACACTTGGAACGCTGCTCGGCACTTACGGTAACTCGGCTGATGCTCAGTTTGTCGCTGTGCCCAGCTTTGGTAACTACAACTATGTCACCGTCACGGCAGCTGTGGCCGACGTTCTGCCGATAGCCTTCCAGGCTAATATCTGCACGCCGGTGCCGGAAATGAACGCGCTCCTCCCCATCGCCGGTCTGCTTTGCGTAGTGGCACTGAGTCAGGTTCTCCGCCGCCGGAAATTAGCAGCTGTCACTGAGTAAAGAGCTGTTTGCTACAACGGCTGGTGAGAAGCGGGCGGCCGTCCTTCAACGAAGGGCGGCCGCTTTGCTTTTCTTGGAGCGATGGATAACGCCGGAGAGGTGTGACTACCACACATACTCGGTGATTAGAATGCGGGTTGCTACTGCGCCGCTATGGCTCGGCGAATCTCGAGGTTCGGCAGGAACGCGGTAAGTAAACCGATAAACGGCAGATAAGAGCAAAGTTGGAACACAAAACGCATGCCGTAGTGATCTGCCATCGCGCCGAGTACCGCTGAACCAATCCCGCCCAAGCCAAAGGCGAGCCCAAAGAAAAGGCCGGCCATGGTGCCGACCTTCCCGGGCACGAGTTCCTGCGCGTAAACCAGAATGGCCGAGAAAGCGGAAGCGAGAATGAGCCCAATGATCGCGCTCAGTACTCCGCACCAGAACAGGTTCGCGTACGGCAGCGCGAGCGCGAACGGCGCAACACCGAGGATTGAGACCCAGATTACCGCCTTTCTTCCGATGCGATCACCGATCGGGCCGCCCAGAAATGTGCCCGCGGCGATGGCCAGGAGAAAAATAAACAGGTGAAGCTGTGAGTCGCGCACGCTGACACCGAATTTTTGGATTAGGAAAAAGGTATAGTAGCTACTCATGCTCGCGAGATAGAAGTACTTGGAAAAGACGAGTGCGATGAGGATGGCTAATGACAGCGTGACTCGCCGCCGGCTGAGTACAGCTGAATGCTGAACAATCGCAGCGTGTCGTCTGGCACGATGCCGGGCGAGGTTTTTCCGATACCAGCCACCGATGCGCGCGAGAATGAAGATGCCGGTGACCGCGAGTAGTGAAAACCACATGATCGATCGCTGGCCGCGACTAACGACAATGGCGGCGGCGAGCAGCGGGCCAAGCGAGCTACCGGCGTTGCCACCCACTTGAAAGACCGATTGCGCGAATCCCAGCCGGCCGCCAGAGCTAAGGTGCGCCACTCGCGAAGCTTCCGGGTGAAAAACAGACGAACCGATGCCTACAAACGCGACGGCAACAAGTACAAGCGCGAGGCCCGTTGCACTGGAGAGCAGGATGAGGCCGAGCAATGTCGAACCCATTCCGATGGCAAGCGAAAACGGTTGCGGACGCCGATCGGTAAAGGCGCCGACGAGTGGCTGGAGGAGCGAAGCGGTGAGCTGATTTGTGAGGGTGATCAAGCCGACATGGCTGTAATCAAGCCGCAGCTCGGTTTTCAGAATCGGGTAAATCGCCGGGATAAGTGATTGCAGCGTGTCGTTAACGAGATGCGCGAAGCTCAGGGCCAGGAGAACGGGAAGAACTGGCGACGACGGGACCTCCGCGGTGTCGGCGACACAGGACGGGGGACTGTTCGCTGGTGCTTCCGTGGCAGGCCGCATAACCGTACTGTGAACGCAACCAGCCCGTTGCGCGCGCGGATTTTGTTGCGGTGGCGAAAGTCGAACGGGTGGTCAACCGAAACTGCGCAACATCCGCCAGAGGGTTGGCCAGGGAAACTTCGGCTGACGACAGACGAAGATTTCTGGATGCTCGCGCGATTCTTCGTTGCTCACGGAAAACTGGTTGCTGACATGACCTGCGATTGACACATCGCTGAAGTAGCGTTCGGCCGCTCTTCGGCTAAACCCAACGAGAATAATTGTGTTCGGCTCTGGCTGGCCATAGCCTCGGCCCCAGTAGGAATTAACGGCACTGATCGCGGGCGGAAGCTTGCGAGCTGGCCCGAAAAGATTGATTGCGCCGGCTTCGCCATAGTTGCCGCAAAGTATCGCTACCCGTCCAGGACCAGACTGAGCGTGGTAAACCTTTGCTACCGTATTAGTAAGCTCCGTCCAGCCAATTTCCTCGGCGAAATCGTCCACAAGTTTGGTCGATTTCTGCCACAAAGGAGATTGGATCGGCGCCACCGGCATAAGCAGCAGGCCGGCTTCTACTCCACCGACGGCTACCAGCAGAATAGTTGCGATCGCGCCGGTGCTACGCCAGGCGTACTTACATCCACTGATCAAGCCGGCCCAAACATAACTGCCTGCGGCAAGCAGCATCGGATAAGCAGGCGCCAGATAGTAGGAGCGCCCGTGCAAAACGGAAAACAAGATAAGTACAGCGAAGTACAGAAAACCTATCGCGCGAAAGGGCTGGCCTGCTTCACTGATTAGATAAAACCAGAGCCCGGCCAGCCACAAGGGTACTGTGAGCGGGTTAGCGGCGACAAAGAGCTGTTGTAGAAGGAAGCCATCGCTTCGGCCCTGCTGGTAATCTCGCGAGCGGATGTCAGCGAGAAAGGCGAAGGACACGAAATGATTGCGTATTTCCCAGATGATGTGCGGCAGGACGATGGAGAAGCCTAGGAGCGCGCCAAGCCAGAGCCACTTGTGGGCAAGATCACGGCGTAAGGGGGTGAGCAGCACAGCGACAGTGAGAGCAACGATAAAGATGGCCATCGTGTACTTACTGAGGATGCCAAACGCCATGCTCGCGCCGATAGCTATCCACCATCGTTCGTCCCCACTGCGGCATCGCTTGATCAGGAAATAGGCGCATAACACCCAGGCGAGATAATCCCAGGTCACATACTGGAACAGGCTGGAGTTATGAACCGGCACCGGCGCGATTGCGACGCTCGCCGCGGCCAGCGTTTGCCCGCCAATTCCTGCACCTAGCTCGCGAGCCATCAATCCCGCGATGACGATGGCAACGGCGAACCCAATCGCGGAGAAAAGCCGCAAGCCGGCGAGGGAAGGGCCGAAGAGCGTGAGCGCGAGGCGAGCGATCAAAGGTGTGATCGGCGGGTAAGCCGGATAGCCCCAGGCCAGGTGCCGGGCGTCATCGATCACCGGCAGTTCGTCGCGATGAAAGCCGTAGCGATGATTAACAAGACAATGCACTGCCACACTTAGCAGCGCGAGAGCGAGCAGTAACAGAGTCGCGGTCCAGTTCCGCTTCATCATTCCGCAACTAGCTTTGCCTCGAAGTATGCGCTGTACTTGTAGTAGGAGGCACGTGCTATTTCACCGCGTTTCCGGGTTTCGTACTATCGCGCCTTCCTGTCATTCGCCAAGGAGAGCGGGTTAGATGATCGGCAGCTTACCAATACTTCAGCGCGTCTTTTCTCGTTCCCAAACCTGGAGAATGTGGCCGCTGCCCGGCTTCGAACTGAAGTCTGTCGGGCGCGGCTTCCCTACTGGCGCCCAGCAGGCACGTTTATGGTCTTGGTCGATAATCTCGTAGATGCCGAGCAAGGTCTTACCTTTATCTGCCCCCGAGGCCTGAAGCGAATCCGCCGTCTTCGGAGTTTTTGTCGGATCAATCGTGAACGTGCCGCGTGCACTTGTTCCGGCTTCAGCGCCAGTCGATACGGTGAACCGATTGTGATCGGTCACGAGTACAGTCTTGCGGCATACATCTTCCGGTACGCGTTTGCCATCCACTACGCCTGACACAAGGCGAAATGTTCCTGTGAGGCTTGCGTAATCCTGCGCGATCAATTGCTTTTTGTTCATCTGCGAGTCTTTGCTCCCGGCCAATACTCCTCCAGCCGTCAGAAATAAGAACAGGAGAGTCATTAGACGCTTCATACTTGCCGCGTTTATAGCAGCTCGCGTCGGCGCTGCGCAAGCTCATCCCGAGCGACTGTGCCAGGCGGCTGTACGATGGCTCAATGTGCTCCGGGCAAGAGGTTGAGCCGGTGTCCTGCCTCGAGCGTCAGCGCATCCTGATCACCCCGGCGCGAGCGCAGATCCGCATAACTCTTCTCCAGCAGCGGCGCAGCTTCAGAGTAGCGCTTCTGCGCGAGCAAACATTCGCCAAGCGGCCCGACGAGATCCTCGATCTCTCCGAAATCGGAATGCGCGCCGACTTTACCGTTGGCCAATGCTGCGCGCAGGTAAGGTTCGCCGGCGGGCGCATCGCCATCGCGGGTGAGCGACAGACCTAACAGAAGTTCAGCCTTCACAAGCCCAGGCTCGGTCTGCGGATAAACGCTGCCGAGGTCGTGGACGAATCTCCTCAAGTCCGGCACGGCGCGATGGTAATCGCGTTGCAAGAAACGCAAGTAACCGAAAAAGCCGCGTATGTTGCCATACGTTGGATTCGATTGACCAACCATTTGCCGGCAGAGCGCGTCCGTTTCTTGCAGCAACGATTCCGCGGCAGTCAGGTTGCGTTCCGTTAACAATATTTGGGCGAGGTTCTGCATCGGAACGAGCATATAGAAACGGGGTGGCCGCAACTTGCGATAGATTTCGATCGAGTGGCTGTAGGCCGCCTTGGCGCCGCTCACGTCCGGCAGATCGAAACGCACATTGCCCAAAGAATTTAGTGCTTCGGCGTACTCAGCGCTGGAATCGCCATAAGTTTTGCGGTCGAGTTCAACTGCTTCTTCAATCAGCGGCCCCGCTTCTTTCAGGCGGCCGGTTTCAGCCAGCACATTGCCTAAAGTGATCATCGTTTTCGCCAGGTCCCTTTTCTCTGCCGGCGGATGGCGCCGTTGCACCGCGAGTGACTGTCGCAGTAGAGGTTCGGCTTCGTCGAACCGTCGGAAAACGCGCAAGGCATAACCGAGGAACGCCATCACTTGCGCTGTAGCGGGAGCATCATTGCCGTAAATGCGCTGGTCGATGGTTAACGCTTTACGCGCTTGATTCTCCGCTGCCACGCCGTCGCGCAGACTGGCGTAGGCCCGCGCGATAGTGAAGTGCGCCTGCGCCAGAATTGCCGGCTCATCGGCGAGGTCTGCGTCGATTTTTTTTGCCGCGGCATCGAGTACCTGAACAACTTTCACGTCGCGGCCCATTCCGTCCGGATCAGCGCTGGCGAGCAAATTCTGCAAAAACGCATTCAACCGTTCGGCTTCAGCTTGCGCTAGCCGAGCGCGATCGCGTTCGTTGTTTGCCCGCCGCGCTTCCATAGAGGTGCCGGCGATTCCAGCCAGCAGCGCGGTGGCAATGAGCAGCGCCGCTCCTACGGCAAGTTTATTGCGCCCAACGAATTTCTTTGCCCGATACGTCAACGTGTCGGGGCGCGCGATCACCGGCCGGCCGGTAAGGTAACGCCGGATGTCTTCTGAGAATTGCGCTACGGATGCGTAACGGCGCAACGGCTCCTTGCGCATGGCCATGAGCACGATGTTCTCGAGGTCGCCCTTTAATAATTTTGAGGTTCGTTTATCGGCTATGTTGCTCGGTCTGGGCGGCTCGCTTTCGCAAATTGTCTTTGCCATCTGATCAGGCCGCTTCGTTTCCGGGCGGTAAGGAAGCTCGCCGCAAAGTAACTGGTACAAGAGAACGCCGAGCGAGTAGATATCAGTCGCGGTCGAGACTGATGTGCCGCAAATTTGTTCGGGGCTGGCATACTCCGGAGTCATGATGCGCGCCAGGCTTACGGTGGCTTCTCGTGAACTGTCGTTCGCTTCAAGTAGCTTCCCAATACCGAAATCGAGTAGTTTGGGCTCGCCATCTTTTGTCACCAGAAGATTGGAAGGTTTCAGGTCACGATGAATAATGAGATGCTGATGGGCGAAGTGAACTGCGGCACAGACTTTCCGGAACAGTTCGAGCCGGTCACAAACAGGTAGCTCGTACTCACGGCAATACTGGTCGATGGGTATACCAGCGACGTATTCCATAACGAAATAAGGAATGCCATTCGGCAGGACCGCTCCCCCATAGAAGCTGGCAATATTTGGGTGACTCAAACTAGCGAGGATGCGTTCTTCGCGTTCGAACTGGCGGACACCACCGACACTTATGAACGCGCGCTTGATTAGCTTGATTGCGACGTCGCGCCCAAATTCATTATCTTTGGCAAGATAGACTTCGCCCATGCCGGAACAACCGAGGAGCGACACAATTGTGTAACCCGCTACGATTTGTCCCGGCTCCAGCTCGTTCGCGCCGCGCTTCAAAGCCGCTGCGAGCAGTGGCTGATCGATCAGGTGATTAGCTTGATCGTGCGAGCGCAGCAGGCTCATCACTTCTTCGAAGGTGCGACTGCTTCCGGCGCAGCTTGCTTGCACGAAATCCACGCGGGCAGCCGGCTCGCGCTCCAGCGCAGCCAGGAATAACTCCTGCACCTGCTCCCATTCCGAGGGCATTTGTGTTGTTACATGGCGGCCCTGATCGCGCGATTAAGCCACGCCCGTGCGAATGTCCAATCGCGCCGTACCGTAGCCGCGTTAATCTGCATCGCTCCGGCTGTTTCTTCGATGCTCAGGCCACCGAAAAATCGCAGCTCAACCACGCGACTTTTACGTGCGTCCACCCGCGCCAGTTCGGTTAAAGCGGCGTCCAAGGCAAGGAATTCAACTCCGCGTTCACAAATTGGAATGTCCACCGCATCAAGTGAAATGTGTTCTGCTCCGCCGCGCTTGGCCGTGGCGTGGGCGCGCGCGTACTCAACCAGAATGTGTCGCATCAGCCGTGCGATGATCCCGAGAAATTGCGCGCCGTTTTTCCATTCCACGCCATGCTGAGCGATGAGGCGCAAGTACGCTTCGTGTACGAGTACGGTCGGTCGCAGCGCGTAGTTGCGGCGCTCTTTCGCCAGCTGATTGCGGGCTAACCGGCGCAGGTCGTCGTAAACGAGCGGAATCAGTTTAGCCGCGGCCTCAGCATCGCCGTCATTCCACTCGCGCAACAGCTCCGTAATTCCTTGCCTTTCACTCACCAGACAAGCGGGATTGTACTCTACCTGGAATCGTGACGTCACGCAGAATTGGCATTCCTCCGTAGCAAGTGGAAGAACGAATTCTCAAGCTCGTGCGCGGTTTAGTATCCCCTTTTCGCATTACTCAATGAGAGTACCCGCTCAACAACATGCGGGTGCAAGGAGGTAATCTATGCAAAAATTTGTCGTAGCACTGCTGGCGAGCATCGTCCTGCTCGGGTTCAGCGATTTCGCGCAAGCATCACCGGAGTACACGGCAATTGATCTCGGCACGCTTGGGGGCGTAACTAGCCAGGGTGCGGCAAGCTTTGGATTTGGGATAAACAATGCTGGCCAGATTGCCGGTACATCGGTGCTGAGCGATAACACAACCAACCGGGCTTTTCTGTATTCCGGTGGCTCGCTTCAGGACCTCGGCACTCTCGGCGGAAGTACCAGCAGCGGCTTCGGCATCAACAATACGGGCGATGTCGTCGGACAGGCAGACACCGCCTCGGGCGATCGGCACGCTTTCTTCTTTTCCGGTGGAACAATGCATGATCTCGGCACGCTGGGCGGGTCGAATAGCAGCGCGGTGGGGATTAATGATTCAGGCGAGATCGTCGGATCCTCTACCACGAGCGGAAAGACGAACAGCCATGCCTTCCTCTACTCAAGCGGCGCAATGCATGATCTCGGCACGCTCGGGGGAAAGTCCAGCTCAGCGTTTGGGATCAACGACGCAGGTCAGGTCGTCGGCCTGGCGGACACGACGGGCGGCCAGTCACATGCATTTCTTTACTCCGGCGGCAGCATGCAAGACCTCGGCACACTGGGTGGAACAAAGTCGTTGGCGTTTGCTATTAACAATTCCGGCGCAATCGTCGGCGGCTCCCAAACGGCGACCGGCGGATTTGATGCATTTCTTTATTCCGGCGGCAGTATGCATGACCTGGGAACGTTGAACGGCGACGAGGCGGTGGCGACCGGGATCAACAGCTCCGGCGAAATTGCCGGTACTTTGTTCTTATCAGGCTCAACCATAACGGGCAAACTCACGGGCATCCCGGTAGGCGCGTTTCTCTATGTCAGCGGAACGATGTATAACCTGAACAGCCTTTTGGTAGGGTCGCATATAGATTTCATCGCCGCGTTTGGCATCAATGATAAGGGCCAGATCGCCGCCGATGGCAGGCTCGCCAATGGGCAAATCCGCGGCTTTCTGCTGAATCCGTTTGCCCCGCATGTGCCTGATGCAGGAAGCGCCGTTTTGCTACTTGGAATTGCCCTGATCGCGCTGGTTCGGTTGCACAAGATTTGCGCCGCGCTGGAACGAAAGGCGCGATAAGAGAACGCCGGCCACGCCAGTCTCATGCGGTTTAGCTCGAAGGTTGGCGGGACTGCGATAAGAGCGGCGGAATTTCTGTTAAGCTAGCAAGTAGGTAGTCTGCTTGCGCTTCGTACTCACTGGGATTGACGAAGCGCCTGTCGGGAATAGTCGCCACGGCCATCTTAGCAGCCTTCGCGGCAGCAATGCCAGAAAGCGAGTCTTCAATGACGAGGCAGGCCGCCGGGGTCACACCGAGTTTTGCCGCCGTACTCAGGTAGATATCGGGGTGCGGCTTCCCGTGTTGAACTTCGTCGCCGGTGACAAAGACATTAAAGAGGGAGGTGAGATTGTGGCGATCAAGAAACGGACGCGCTGAGGCGCTGACGGAGCTTGTCCCAACCGCGAGCAGCAGATCGAGTTGCCGCAGTTGTTTGAGCACTGACTCAGCCGAAGGAAACAGGCCGACGCGGCTCGCGAAAACAGCACTCGCGATCTCCGCGCGTTTGAGCATCATTTCTTCGGTGAAAGCGGCGAGGTGAAATGCCGTTTTGTAGAATTCAATGGCAGCGCGGTAGTTCACGCCAAGCACATCGCGGTGGTACTCGCCGCGATAAGTGATGCCATAGGCGGCGAGTAATTGAGCGTCGATTTGGTTCCACCACGGCTCGGAGTCTGCCAAGACTCCATCGAGATCAAAGATCACCGCACGAACTGTCTCCGGCATTAGACGGTGAAACGATAGCTGGGCAGCGGCGCTGGCATAGCTGCAATCTACCAGTATTTCGCTGACGTGAGCGAGTATTCTCGTAGTTTTGCCCCAGATTTCACCACTCGATGTTCGTTCGCCCCCGAATTCATTCCTTGACCATCCGTTCACCCAAGCTCGTACTTAGGTCATGAGAAGACTTGAGTGCAGTTGCTGTATGTGGCTGGCGTTTGCGGGAATGTGTGCATTTGTTTGCTCGGCGTTCGCTGCCGAGAAGACGCCATCTGACGCCGGGCCGGAGAACGCGCTTCAACCTGAGGTCAGTGCGAAGATCGACAAGGCGGCGCGAGAGGTACTCGCGAAAACCGGCGCGCCCAGTGCTTCGATCGCGGTTGTAGAGAATGGCAGGCTTGCCTACGTGCACGCATACGGAACGGCAAACCTGGAGTTACGCAATCCAGCGACGACTTCCATGCGCTACAGCATTGGTTCGATTAGCAAACAATTCACAGCAACAGCTGTTCTGTTACTTGCTCAGGAGCACAAGCTCTCGCTCGATGACCAAGTAGCGCGCTGGCTGCCGAAGATCACGCGGGCGAACGACGTAACCGTTCGTCAACTTCTCTCGATGACGTCTGGTTACCAGGATTACTGGCCGCAGGATTACGTCATGCCGAACATGATGCAACCCACCACGCCAGAGGAAATCGTAACTGCCTGGGGAGGCAAGCCACTTGATTTCGAGCCCGGAACAAAGTGGCAATATAGTAACACAAACTATGTCATTGCCGGCCTGATCGTTGAACATGCGGCTGGGATGCCGCTGATAGATTACCTTAGGCAGCAGGTTTTTGATCGCCTGAAGATGCAAAGCGTGACTGATACAAATCAAGCGCCGCTGCCCGAGTCCGATCCCATGCGTTATCAGCGGTTCGGACTAGCCCAGCCGCGTCCTGCACCGAAAGAAGGTAAAGGCTGGATGTTCGCCGCCGGCGAGCTGGCCATGACCGCGGCGGACTTAGCGACATGGGACATTTCTGTGATTGATCAGACAATCCTGCAACCGTCTTCCTATCACGACATGCAAACCGAAGTACAACTGACGAATGGCGCCGGGACGAGCTATGGTCTTGGCGTAGGAGTGAGTCTGGTAGATGGACACCGGCTTATTTCACATGGCGGCGAAGTATCTGGATTTACCGCGCTGAACGCCATTTATCCCGACGATCGCAAGGCTGTAGTTGTACTAACTAACCTGGATGCAACGAGCGCGCCTCACGACGTCGGCAGTGCGATCGCGCAAATTTTGTTTACTCCGAGCGGCAGTACTGCGCCACTGATGCAGGCCAGCCAGATTTTCGATGAACTACAGCATGGAAAGCTTAATCGCGCTCTCTTTAGCTCGAACGCAAACGCTTACTTCACTGACCAAGCAGTGAAGGATCTGGCTGCGAGCCTGGCGCCGCTAGGCAAGGCGGTCGATTTCTCCGAAGTGAGCGAGAGCTTGCGCGGCGGCATGACCTTCCATAAGTACAGGGCGCAATTCGCCAGGAAGAACCTGAACATCACGACCTATGTCATGCCTGATGGAAAACTAGAGCAGTATATAGTTGCGGCTGAATAACCCACAGCTCGCGGCTAGAAGTCGGCCTCAGCCGAGGGCGCCGTGACTGACGCCGCCGCGGCGGGTACCGGTGCGGCCGGACCGTTCCGGATGACTTTGCCGCCTTTCATCACAAACGAAACGCGTTCCGTCGCGGTAATATCTTGTGTTGGATCACCCGGCATCGCGATAACATCAGCTATCTTGCCTTTCTCGAGGGAGCCGATTTCGTTTGCCAGGCCAAGTAGTTCGGCATCCACGGAAGTCGCTGAACGGAGTGTATCGATCGGGGCCATTCCCAAGCCAGTCATGAGCGCGAATTCCTTTGCGTTTTGTCCGTGTGGATACACACCGGCGTCGGTGCCGAACGAAATTTTTACTCCGAGCTTTACCGCGTTGCGGAACATTTCCGACCGCGCCGCATAAGCTGCTTTGGCTTTCGCCTGAACAGCCGGCGGATATGCGCTGAGCCGTGGCATGATGTACTCCGATGCGATCAAAGTCGGCGTCAAATAAGTTCCCTTACTCTTCATCAGGTTCAGCGTCTCCACTTTCATGAACGAGCCGTGCTCGATCGAGTCAACACCGGCGAGGATCGCGTCGTGCGCGGCTGTGTCGCCGTGACAGTGAACAGCGACCTTTTTGCGCAAGCGGTGTGACTCGTCCACGAGGGCCGCCATTTCCGCGGGAGTGAGCTGCGGCGTATCTACTTCATCTTTCAACGACAGCACGCCGCCGGAGACCGCAGCTTTGATTACATCAGCGCCGTTCTTCACCTCGTAGCGCACCGCCTTGCGAATCTCGTCGGGACTGTCAGCAATGCCATCTGTCCAGTCCGGTTCTCGACCGAAAAGCATGTCGCGGAATCCGGCGAACGGATCAAAGTGGCCGCCAGTTGCGCCGATTCCATGTGTCGCCACGAGCATGCGCGGACCTTCGACAAGGCCGCGGTTAATCGCGTTGCGCAATGAAACATCCGGAAAATCATGCGTGTTCGTGATGCGACTGCCGACGTCGCGCACGGTGGTGAATCCAGCTTCGAGTGTCACCCGCGCGCGCGGCAGGCTCTCATAGGCGATCTCGGAGATGTTAGTATCTATCTCATGCAAACGGCGCTCATTGTAGTTGCCCGAGTAGTCTAAAGTGAGATGCGTATGCGCGTCGATGAATCCCGGGCACAATGTGGCATCACCCAGATCAATTACCTGCGCGCCAAGAGGCGGGGCGAGGTTAGAACCGGCATCGATGATCTTATCGCCTTCCACCAGCACAACCCCATTTTGGACCAGCGCTTTTGCTTTGCCATCAAAGAGCCGGGCTGCCTTTAGGGCGATCACTTGTCCATTTACTGGATTGCACGCCAGAGCGAATGGGAACAGGGCCAAAAACCATTGCCAATGAAATACACGAGCTAAAATGAGAATGCGTCTTCGTGGTCGATTGCCGAGGCCGATTACATCATTCATTTTGCCAGCTTGGTGCCGCTAACACCGATGCGTAAAGCTAAAAGCTATTCCAAAGTAGTTTCGGTCTCTTTTTGAGATAGAAAAAACCCGTCGCGGCTGCGTGGGATGGTCCTCAGCAGGTCTTGGCGTTGCGTTGTGAAGTACGAGCAAAGTTCACAATGGACGCTGCGATGATGAAGCCGCAGCGACTTCATCGCGCTCAGCCTTAGAATGCTCGACCGTATTGGACCGGGCCTTTGATTGGCTGATCCAAAGCTTGCGCGGCGTGCAGCGGAAAGTACGGGTTGCGCAGGAGCTCACGCCCTAGCAGGACGAGATCGGCATCTCCGCGCCGGATAACCTCATCCGCCTGGGCGGCGGTCGTGATCATTCCGACGGCGCCGGTAGCGATGTTTGCGTCGC
>JAFASN010000075.1 GCA_019244415.1 Verrucomicrobiota bacterium
GAAGGCGTCACACGAGACCTTGAGCGCGTCCGCCAGCCCGATGGTGCCGTGCGCGCCGCCCTTCGCGGCGATCCAGCAATGGAAGTAATGATCCCCATAGCTCACGCCGCCGCTGCAATTGTACTTGTTATTGCCGATGTGCCGCCGCAAACCAGCCAGCGCCGTCACAATCTTAAACGTTGACCCCGGCGGGAAACCGCTGATCGCCCGGTTAATCAGCGGCCGCGCTTCATCTTTCTGCAAGGCGATCCAATCCTTCGCCTTGATGCTCGGAATAAAAGTATTCGGGTCGAACGACGGCACCGAGGCCATCGCCAGCACGTCGCCGTTATTTGGATCAATGACGACAGCTGCGGCGCGGGAAACAGCGCGCAACGCTTCTTCCGCGATCGATTGCACGCGGGCATCGATGGTCAGGTAAACATTTGCGCCCTGCTGGGGCGGATCCTCACGCAGTACGCCGTCGATGACGCCTTTGGCGTTGCGGCGCAGATAGCGCACGCCCGGTTTGCCGCGCAGGTACTCATCGTAGATCTTCTCGATGTTCGATTTCCCTTCCACGTCTCCCTGGTAGAAGGTGAACTTCTTCGCTTCTTCCTTGTTCGTGTCGTCTGGCGGCCCCACATAACCCAGCACGTGCGGGGCGAGCGCGCCGTAGACGTAGGAGCGCACCGGCTTGATCGCGAGATCGACGCCAGGCAAGCCGACGTCGTGCTCGGCGAATTTCGCCATGGTCGGGAAATCAATATCCTTGATGTAGGTGTAAGGGACTTCCGTGTTGGTGCGGTAATGCTTTTGCAACTGCGCCGCGTTGTAATCGCGCGCGAGATCGAGGTCATCCAGTCGTGGGACGATTCCATCGTTGACGATTTTGACGATGTCCGGCTCCTTCAGGTTTTTAGGCATGCCGCTGATCATGCCGCGGTACTCAGTTTGGGGAGGAGTTCCGTAACGCTGGCGATAGCCCTTCACCATTTCCGGAAGATAAAAATCAACTTCGTAGCTGGCCCGATTGGTCACGAGCGAAACACCATTGCGATCGCGAATCTCGCCGCGGATGGATGGAATGCGCACCGTCGCCTCCGAGCTGCCGCGAATCCGCGCCGTGTAAGCAGCGCCACGCGCCACCTGCACCCACCAGAGCCGCAGCGCGAGCGCGCCGAGACCAAGCAGCATGAGCAAGGCGAGAAATTGCAGGCGCAAAAGCGGAGTGATGCGGCGCGGATTCATCGTCGTGCAAATTGTCGCTGCGGCAGGTAGGGAAATGCCGTCGCGCGTGAAAGCCAGTGCAGCAGACCGAAAATAAGCGGCGCCATTAACATGGCCAGCAGCCCCGGCCCGCCAATCTGCCACCATACTTCGCGATTAAAAAAGATGGAGCCGCGCCGGAAAGAAATCATGAGGTACTGCGCGAGCAAAATGGCGGACGTGCAAATGCCGCTCATGATGCAGTGGACTTCCCATCTGCCGCGCACAAATAACGGCTGAAGCCCATGCATGATTACCGCCAGCACTGCGTAGAGCAATATCGACGAGCCCAGTGAGATTTCAACGTGCCCGCCTACGATCTGCACGGTGAGAGTATCGAGCAAAAACCCAGCCCAGAAGACGAGTACCAGCATCAGCGGCAACGGCAAAACCATCGCGCCATAGAAGACCACGACGGGCGCAATGTACACATGCGCGTTGTACATCCAATCCAGCGGCGGAATGAAAAACTCGGCTACTTGCGCGACGAGCACCAGGAACATGAGGAAAAGAAAGAAGATCACTGCGCCCTCATTTTCTCCCGATCACCACAAAAACGTCTTCGAGTTTAGCCAAATCGACCGCGGGCGTAAGTTGCGCCTGCCCATCGAGTTCGCGCACGCGGAAGCTTTTCACCGTTCCGATGAGCAAGCCTGCGGGAAAAACTCCGCCTACTCCCGAGGTGTAAACTTTTTGCCCCGGCTGAAGATTCGCCTGTTTCGAGAGAAAGTTAAGATTCAACGGCGGCGCGAGCGCTCCGGCGACGCGTTCGCCGGTGACAATTCCCTGCTCCCGCGACCCTTCCACGTTTGCGGCCACCCGGCAGTTCTCGTCCGAGACGAGCAGGACGATGGCGATGTTCTCGCTCACCGTGGTCGTTTTTCCGACAAGACCTTCATCAGTAACGACCGGCATGTCGGTATCGAGGGCGTCGGCTTTTCCACGGTTAATCGTCACCGTTCGCCACCAGGTGGAAGCATCGCGCGTGATCACTTCGGCAGGTACGAGCTTGAACGATGCGCGCTCGCGGTAGTTCAGCGCATGTCGCAGGCGGTTTACCTCGTGCTCCACATCGCGCAACGCTTCGTTCGTCGCGCGAAGGGAGCGGTTCTCAACGCGCAGGGCGTTATTCTCCGCCTCGAGCTGCTCGAGCGATTTCAATCCGCTGCGTACTGAGGTGATCTGCTTTTGCAATCCCGAGCCGGTATGCAAAAACGGCGAAAGCAACTGGTAAACGCCTGCCTGCAAGTGCCGCGTGCCGTTCGTACTAAAGCTCAACAAATATCCCACCGCCGCCACGAATAGTACGAGCGCGATGATGCTCGTGCGCGTCATGAACAGTGATGAGTGACGAGTGGCGAGTGACGAGTGCTCAATCGGCAATCGGCAATCGGCAATCGAAAATCACTACTGCCGCCACTGCCGATCGCTCGAGGCCACCTGACGCAAAAATTTAATTTCATTGAGGCATTTGCCTGTTCCTTCGGCCACCGCGCTCAGCGGATCTTCCGCCACATGGACTGGCAAACCTGTCTCTTCGCTCAAAAGTTTATCGAACCCGCGCAGCAACGCGCCGCCCCCGGCCAGCACCAGTCCGCGATCGACCAGGTCAGCCGAAAGCTCCGGCGGGCAACGCTCGAGAGTAATGCGCACGGAATCGACGATGGTTGAGATCGGCTCGAGCAACGCTTCCCGTACTTCCTGGGAAGTGATCTGTAACGTCTTTGGCAAACCAGCCACCAGGTCGCGCCCTTTCACTTCCACGCTCGTCTCTTTCTCGCTCGGATACGCCGAGCCAATCTTGATCTTGATCTCCTCCGCGGTGCGCTCGCCGACCATCAGATTGTAGGCGCGCTTCATGTACTGAACGATCGCTTCGTCCAGCTCATCCCCCGCGACCCGCACACTCCGGCTGAACACGATTCCTGAAAGCGAGATCAACGCCACCTCGGTCGTGCCGCCGCCGATGTCGATGATCATGTTCCCGGCCGGGTCCTGCACCGGCAAACCCACGCCGATCGCCGCCGCCATTGGCTCTTCAATCAGATAAACTTCCCGCGCGCCAGCATGCGTCGCGGACTCGCGCACCGCCCGCTTTTCCACCTCGGTAATCCCGGAAGGCACTGCGATCACGACCCGCAGTTTCGCCCGCATCCGCCGCCCGTGTACTTTGGTGATGAAATGACGGAGCATCGCTTCTGTCACTTCGAAGTCCGCGATGACGCCATCCTTCAGCGGTCGCACCGCCACGAAGTTCGCGGGCGTGCGCCCAAGCATCCGCTTCGCTTCATCGCCCACGGCCAGTACTTTGTTGGTGCCGGCTTGCACCGCCACGACGGACGGTTCGCGCAGCACGATGCCCTGATCTTTCACATAGACCAGGGTGTTGGCCGTGCCTAGATCGATGCCGATGTCGCTGGACAGCCAGCCGAAAAGTCCTTCAAACATTCAGAAGAGAGGTGTTTAGAAATTTGAGGCACTGCAAGTTTCGAGCCAGCTAAAAACGCGCACGGGAGAACTCTGGTGCTCCAGCTCTGACCAGCGAACGATTCACCCGCCCGAAAACGCGTTGAATGTTCGGATTCCGCACGCGCACGTCAAGTGTGAATAACTTTCCGCATTGAGCATTCAACATTCAGCATCCAGCTTGGACGAATGGCCGTACTCATCGCCCCGTCCATTCTCGCCGCCGATTTCTCGCGTCTCGCGGATGAGATTCGCCGGGTCGAAGAAGGCGGCGCGGATTGGATTCACTGCGACATCATGGACGGCCATTTCGTCGATAACATCTCCTTCGGCCCGGCGATGGTGAAAACGGTCCGGCAGCTCACGCTGCTGCCCGTGGATGTGCACCTCATGATCGAACGGCCGGATCATTTCGTACCGCGATTTGCCGAAGCCGGCGCGAACTCGATCACAGTGCACGTGGAGCGCGAATCGAAACACGACGTTTCCGAAACGCTCAAAGAGATTCGCGAGCTCGGCTGCCGTGCTGGTCTGACGTTAAATCCCGAAACTCACTTTAGCGCCGTCGAACCGTACCTCAGCGTTATCGACCTGCTGCTGGTGATGACGGTTCATCCTGGATTCGGCGGTCAGCGCTTTTGCCCCAGCGAGCTGGAGAAGGTGCGCCGAGGCAGCGCATGGAACCGGGCTAACGAGTCGCAGATTACCATCGAGGTAGATGGCGGGATTAACGCCGATAATGCGCGGCTTTGCATCGAAGCTGGCGCGAATGTCCTTGTCGCGGGAACATCAATCTTCAAAGCTCGGGAGTACGCGGCTGAAATCCGCGCCCTGCGCGGCGGCTGACGTTTCGATTGAGCGGCAACTTAAGTACGCGCCGAACTACTCGAGTTACTGCACAGCTCTTATCGTCCAGAAGTCCGCCGCCAGGTCGGGATTAACAAGGTAGCCGTAAGGAAGGGTAAAGTAGCCGCGCATGCCCCAGCTTGTTCCCCAGCTATTGCGGCAGATAAACCAGCGCTTCGTCTCATCGTAGCCAACGGCGCACACCGCATGTCCGCCAAGCACGCGCTCGCGCGCTCCCGGCATGGGCGCGTGACCACTCCGCGCCACTTCACTGCTCTCGAAACTCTCGTAAACAGTGAAGCCAAAGACAAACGGATAGCCTGAGGCGAGGCAACCCTGCATTTGCGACAAACTTTGTACTAAACGCTGGTAGCTAACGGCAGTATGCTTCGCTGCTTCGGCGTAGCAGGTCGGAGACGGCTTAACGTTGTACTTCGAAACGACATATGGCCATATTGTTTCCGGGCAAGCTCCCTGCTTCGCAACCGCCTTGATCCCATCGCGCAACATGGCGCCGGAATCTGAGTTCACACTGCCTTCGAGCACGCGCTCGTTGTAGTAGATGAACAGGCGCGAAGGTACAAACACCTGCGGTAGCTTCTCTTTCATCTGGTCGAACTCGATCGCTCCGCCAATTGCATTCGCCGTGCAGCTCCCAAGTTGTCCCTGATCATAGATGGGCGGGCATTGCGTCCTGAGATCCACCTTGTCGGGCAGCGCTCGGAGGAACGCCAGCGGCGCGGCATACAGAAAATCGCGCTGGTCTGGGATGTCCGGGATCCAGCCGTAACCCTTGCTAGTACGCGTGGGCGTACTTTTCTGCGCAACCGCGTTGCTGTTTTTCCGAGTGGCCGTGCTACGGCTCTTGCGCTTAACCGCTCTTTTCCCCGTACTTTTCTGACCCTTCTTCGTTGCCATTGGGCAGATTACAAAACTGTCACGTTCTGTCCAGACTGGCTCGCTTCTCGCCGGGATCCGTTAAGTACCGGAAAGGGCTACGATTTCTCGATCGGCATTCCCACTCGGTTGCCCCACTCCGTCCAGGAGCCATCATAGTTGCGCACGTTCGGCAACCCGAGCAGATATGTGAGGACAAACCAGGTGTGGCTCGAGCGCTCGCCGATGCGGCAGTACACGATTGTCTCCTTCTCTTCGCTCAACCCGCAACCTTGCAGGTAAAGCTGCCGCAGCTCGCCTGCGGACTTGAATGTGCCGTCGTCGTTCACAGCCATCTTCCACGGCACGCTTTTCGCGCCCGGAATGTGACCGCCGCGCAGCACCCCTTCCTGCGGATACTCAGGCATGTGCGTGACTTCGCCGCGGAATTCACCCGGCGAACGCACATCAACCAGCGGCCTGCCCGCTTTGCTTTGCTGAAGCGCGTGTTCAGCAAAGACGCGAATCTCCTGGTCGTGCCGCCGGTCGGGCACGGGATAATTTGTGCGAGCGGGCCGGGGCAGATCGCGCGTCATCGGCCGGCGTTCTGCTATCCATCTATCGCGACCGCCATTCAGGATTTTGACCTTTTCATGACCGAACAGGCGAAACGCCCAGAGCGCGTAACAGGCCCACCAGTTCGATTTATCGCCGTAGAAAATGCAGGTCGTCTCCGGCGTGATCCCGCTTTTGCTGCAAAGCTCGGCGAACTTCTGCGGCTGAATGTAATCGCGGATTACCGGGTCCTGAAGATCGGCCCGCCAGTCAATGTGCACTGCGCCGGGAATGTGCCCGGTATCGTAGAGCAAAATGTCTTCGTTGGATTCGATGATGCGAATGGCGGGATCGTCGAGATGCTTCGCGAGCCACTCGGTTTCCACCAGTGCTTCAGGGTGTGCATAACCATTACTGGCCATACCCGACTCTTAGCGACGCACCGGTTTCAGGCAAGAACGCGAATAGTTTCGCCGGCAGCGGCAGTCGAGTACGCTCGCGTTCTGTTCGGCTTTCCTTTTCCTGCGTTCCTGCTTTCGTGATTTTCGTAACGTGTGAAACCGAAGCTGCTCAAGATCGGCAACGTACTCATTGGTGGGCGCGAGCCCGTGTTCATCCTCGGACCGTGTGTCATCGAGTCGGACAAATTCGTTTGGCGCATGGCGCGCAAAATCGCGCAAATCGCCCGAGACGAAGATGCGCAGTTCATTTTCAAGGCTTCCTATGACAAAGCGAACCGTACTTCGGTGAAATCATTTCGCGGCATCGGCGTTCGCGAAGGCTGCGAGTTACTCGGCGCGATCAGGAGCGAGTTTAAGATTCCCGTAACCACGGACGTGCATTCGCCGTCTGAAACAGAGATGGCGGCGCAATTCATTGACCTTCTGCAAATCCCTGCCTTTCTCTGCCGGCAAACCGATTTGCTCGAAGCCGCGGCGAAAACCGGGCGCCCGGTGAACGTAAAAAAAGGGCAATTCCTCGCGCCCTGGGACGTGCGTAATATCGCCGAAAAGCTGGAAACATTTGGCGCAAAACAGTTCCTGTTTACCGAGCGCGGCACCACTTTTGGCTACAACAATCTGGTGGCCGATATGCGTTCGCTCGCCTGGATTCGTGAAGCCGGGTACCGCGTCATCTTCGATGCTACTCACTCTGTGCAACGCCCGGGAGGCGCGGGCGACAAAACCAGCGGTGACGGTGCCCTCGCGCCGGTACTCGCCCGCGCCGCGGTGGCGGCTGGCTGCGACGGCATTTTCATGGAAGTACACGACGATCCGGCGCGCGCGCTTTCTGACGCTGCCAGCCAGGTTCCGCTGAAAAATTTGCCGAAGATTCTGCGCGTGTTAAAAGCTGTTCATGCTGCGGTTTTCTAGGGAGCGTGCGCGGCGCGTTCTCTTTTGCACTCTCATCTGGGGGCACCTGCTGGCGTCATCTTCCCCCGTCGTCGCGCAGCAGAACCATAAAGCGCCGAAAAAGAAGGGAGCCGCTGCTGATTCCGCCTCGCCCAGCACTACGCCCGCTTCAGAAGTACCGCTCCCCGTCGGCCACGAAGCCAAGGGGCTGGTGTTTCCCGATTTCGACGAGAATGGCCAATTGCGCGGCCGGTTTACCGCGGGAACGGCGCGTCGAGTCGATCAGGACCATATGGAATTCCGCGACCTGAATATCACGACCTACACGGTGGATAATAAGGTCGATCTCGAGGTTAACATGACTGAGTCAATCCTCGACCTGAACACGCACGTACTTAGCTCGCCCCGCCCGACCACGATCAAGCGCACAGATTTTCAGATCACCGGTGATCGTGCCCGCTTCGACATCGCGGCGCGACACGGCACCCTCACCGGAAACGTGAAGATGGTGATCACAGACGCGGCGAAGTTCACTTCGGAACAAAACCGGTGAAACGGCGCCTGCTGCTCTTATCCTTCGCTTCGTGGGCGCCGTTTGCATTTGCACAAGCGGTGCCGGCGACGAAAACCGCGAATACCACAGCCAATCAGCCGGTGACCGGGAAGAAGAAGCTCGACAAACCGGAAGGCCCAATCACCACCGAGATTTACGCAGACGAGGCGTACTTCGATTCCAGCAAGAACATCGGGGTGTTTACCGGCCACGTGAAAGTGATCGACCCGCGGTTCAACATGCAATCGGACAAGCTCACCGTGTACTTGCATCGCGGTGAAGAGCAGGGGCTGGACAAGGCCGTGGCTGAAGGAAACGTCGGCATCGTGCGGGACCGGCCGAGTACAGAAGGTGGGCCGCCCGACCGTGCCATCGGCCGCGCGGACAAGGCTGTTTACACTTCCAAAGACGGGAACGCCGAGCTCACTGGAATGCCCAAGGTGCAGCAGGGAGCAAACATGCACGTGGCGATGAGCCCGGACACCGTGATGATCATTAACCAGGATGGGCAGCTAACGACTCACGGCCCGAGCCGCACCGAGATTCGGCAGGAGCCGAAAGAGGAAAAGCCCACGCCCGCGCCTAAGCAATGATTGCGGTAAGTTCCCCAGACGTTCCCGCCAACACCCGGACGGCGGCGGCGCCGGACGTTCTTTCCACGCGCGAGCTGGTGAAAATCTACGGCGGCCGCGCGGTGGTGAACGGGATCAACGTAAACGTGAAGTCAGGAGAAATCGTCGGGCTGCTCGGGCCAAACGGCGCCGGAAAGACGACGACCTTTTACATGATCGTCGGTCTGGTCCGCCCAAATAGCGGCAGCGTCATTTTCGGCGATCACGATGTGACGAAGTACCCGATGTACAAGCGAGCCCGGCTGGGAATGGGATACCTGCCGCAGGAAGAATCGATTTTCCGCAAAATGACGGTCGAGCAAAACATCCTTGCCATCCTGGAGACTCTGCCGCTCACCAGGTATGAACGCCGGCAGCGTTGCGAGCAGCTTCTGCATCAGTTCGGCATCGAAAAGATCGCGAAAAATACCGCCCTTACCCTGAGCGGCGGCGAGAAACGCCGGCTGACCATTGCGCGCTCATTAGTGACAAGCCCGAGCCTGCTCATGCTGGATGAGCCGTTCAGCGGAGTGGACCCGATCGCGGTCTACGATGTACAGCAAATCGTGGTGAACCTGCGCAAGTCTGGGCTGGCCATTCTGATCACAGACCACAACGTGCGTGAGACATTATCCATCGTCGATCGGGCGTACTTAATCTACGAAGGACGCGTGGAGAGTGAAGGCTCCAAAGATTTCCTGATCAACGACCCGATAAGCCGGCAGCTGTATCTCGGCGAACGGTTCCGGATGTAGGCGGCGCGCGTACTCAGCGCAGCGGTCTGGCTTCCCTTCGAAAGCGCCGGTGGAAATTGAAGTGATGAACAGCTAAACATCACCTGGCGATGCCCCAAACTGAAACGAGACAAACCATCACCTCGTCAGGCGAGCAGCGGAAAAGCGTGCCAGTGGTGACGGTGGAGAGCTTTTTCCAGGCGCACGGCGACAAACTGGCGCTGCGCCTGGAAGGAGCTTCGGTGGGTTTTCACCGCAAAATTCGGGAACCGACGATCAACCGTCCCGGCCTGGCCTTGAGCGGTTTTTTCAGCTATTTCGCCGATAAACGCGTGCAGGTGCTCGGCGCCGCCGAAAGTACCTACCTCAAGAGCCTCTCGCCCGCCGTGCGAGTACGCCGCTTCCGCGCGTTATGCGCACAGAAAATTCCCTGCGTGGTGATCTCCCGCGGCTTGCATCTTGATGAGCGGATGATGGCGGTGGCGGAGCAAGAAAAAATCGCCGTGTTCCGCACTCCCATGATCACGATGAAGTTCATCAACGCGGCGACGATAGCGTTGGAGATGGATTTCTCGCCTACGGTGACTGAGTTCGGCAGCATGGTCGATATTCTCGGCATCGGCGTTTTGATCCGCGGTGAAAGTGGCATCGGCAAAAGCGAGTGTGTCCTCGGCTTGATCGAGCGCGGCTACAGCCTCGTGGCGGACGACGTCACCCGCATCACTTCACTTGAGGCCCGGGAGTTGATGGCGACGGCGCCTGAGCTCACGCGCTACCACATGGAAGTACGCGGCATCGGCATAATCAACGTCGCGACGGTGTTTGGGATTGGCGCGATCCGGGCGGAAAAACGGCTCGACCTCGTGGTCACGTTAAAAGATTGGAACGAAATGGAAGAGTTCGATCGCACCGGACTCGACCAGGAGGTTTACGAGATTCTCGGGATAAAAGTACCACACGTCACCATCCCGGTGCGGCCCGGCCGCGATATGGCTCGGCTCATCGAAGTCGCTGCCATGGACCAGAAACTGAAGAGCCTGGGCCTGAATGCCGCGTTGGAATTCAATACAAAGCTGCTCCATTTGATGGAAACGAAAAAGCGCGATGGGATTGCTTAACCGCAAAGGCGGCTCGGATGCCGAGTCGCGGAAAATCGAGAAGGAAATCACCGTCGTGAACCGGCTGGGCATGCATGCCCGGCCAGCGGCGCTTTTCGTGAAAGTGGCGAGCCGCTACCGCTGCGGCGTGTGGGTGAAAAAAGAAGACGAGGAAGTAAACGGCAAGAGCATCATGGGTTTGATGATGCTGGCCGCGGGCCAAGGCTCGAAGTTGCAGGTGCGCTGCGAAGGACCTGATGCGGATGCGGCGATGAAAGAGATCGAGCAGCTCGTGAACGGGCGCTTCAACGAAGATTGACGCGGCCTCGCCTCGCCCTCGCGCGCGCGAAGTTCGGGCAGGCTGGCAAGCTCGCCGGGCGTTGACATTCGCGCTACTCTGCCTGCGTGAAGGCCGATCCCGCGACTGCTGAAACTCGTTTCCAGGGCATCGGTGTCTCGCCTGGCGTGGCCCGCGCCACTTTGCAGGTGATGCGCGATGAGTTTGAGGAGATCGAGCGTTACTCGATCGAGCCATCGCAAATTCCGACGGAGATCGCGCGCTTCGAGTCGGCGCTGGTGCAGACGCGGATGCAGATACTCGAGATGCAGCAGAAGATCGCGGAGGCAATCGGCACCAAGGACGCGGGCATTTTCGATGCGCACCTTCTCGTGGTCGAAGACCGCACACTCATCGACGAAGTACTGCGTAAACTCGAGACGGAGCGGACAAACGTGGAAGCGGTGTTCCACGATGTGGCCGATCGTTACGCGCAGACGCTGGGTCAAATCGACGATCCTTATCTGCGCGAGCGCGGCCTCGATATTCAGGACGTAATGCGGCGCGTGATCCGCAACCTGCAAGGCAAAGCACCGCGCATGATGCCGCTGCACGGCGAAGCGCATATTCTCGTGGCCCACAACCTCACCCCGTCAGACGCGGCCTGCATCGACCGTCAACGCGTGCTCGGCATTGCGACTGATCTCGGCTCTCGTACTTCGCACACAGCCATCATGGCGCGCTCGCTGAATATTCCGGCGGCCGTCGGTTTGCACGATGTGACCGAGAAGATCACGAGCGGGCAGGTCGCGCTGCTCGATGGCTACAGCGGCCGCTTGATCGTGAATCCTACGCCGGAGACGCTGGCGTACTTCGGCGAAGTCGAGCTGCGGCAGAGCCGCGTCTCGCGTGAGCTGGCGGAGTTGCGCGAGCAATCCTCCACCACTCGGGATGGCGATCACATTGTACTCTCGGCCAATATCGAGCTACCGGCGGACATCGCCACCGTCGCGGCCAACGGCGCCGAAGGCATCGGCCTTTACCGCACGGAATTTCTTTATCTCGATCGCGATTCACTCCCCGGCGAGGACGAGCAGTACGCGACCTACAAATGCGTCGCGGAAAGCGTCAGCCCGCATCCGCTCATCATCCGTACTTTCGACCTCGGCGGAGACAAAATCGCGGGCGGCATTGATGTGAGTGACGAGCTCAACCCGTTCCTCGGCTGGCGCGCCATCCGCTTTTGCCTCGAGCACACAGAGATTTTCAAGCCGCAACTCCGCGCCGTCCTACGCGCCAGTGCAGCCGGTCATGTCAAGCTGATGTTCCCTATGATCTCGGGAACGGCCGAGCTGCGGCGCGCATTAGCCGTGCTGGACGAATGCAAGCGCGAGCTGACTCTGGCTGGCATTCCCTTTAATTCGGAGATGCAAATCGGCGCAATGATCGAAGTTCCCGCTGCCGCCATTTGCTCGCAGGCGATCGCGCAGGAAGTCGATTTCTTCAGCATCGGAACAAACGACCTGATTCAGTACACCGTCGCCGTCGATCGCGTGAACGAGCGCATCGCGCATCTTTACGAGCCCTCACATCCGGCCGTACTCAGGCTGATCAATATGGTGAGCGAAGCGGCGCACAAACATAAGATTTGGTTCGGGATTTGCGGCGAAATGGCGGCGGACATAGAGCTCACGCCGCTTTTGCTGGGTCTCGGGGTTGATGAATTAAGCGTCAGCCCGGTGCTTGTCCCGCGGGTAAAATCGGCCATCCGCGCGCTCTCCCGGGCCGAATGCTGCGAGCTGGTGGAAAAGGTACTGCCGCTGGATACGCCATCGGAAATCCTCGAGTACTCGCGGCAGCTCGCGCGCGAACGTTACCCGATGTTGCTAAGCTGAGCGCTCGCCTGTTGCCGAACGGCCCGCTCCCGGCCGACTGGACCCCTACTCGCGAACCGCCGTCGCTTCTTTGCCTTTGCGCTCGCGCAGATAATTCAGCTTCGCCCGCCGGGCCCGACCTTGTTTTTCCACTTCAACCTTCGCGATGCGCGGAGAGTGCAGCGGGAAAATACGCTCGACACCTTCACCGTAGGAGATGCGGCGCACAGTGAAGCTTTCGTTCAAGCCGCGACCTTTGCGCCCGATCACAATCCCGGCAAAAATCTGGATGCGTTCCTTGTCGCCTTCGATCACGCGTGTGTGCACGCGCACGGCGTCGCCAACCCGGAATTGCGCAAGTCCATTCTTGAATTGCTCCTTTTCAATGGCATCGATGACAGGGTTCATGGCGGCGTTCAGTTGCGGGGCGCTCAATGTCCGCAGATCGGCGCCGAACGCAACTGCGCGCCGGTTCTGCTGAAACCGGTGCTTCCCATCGTGCCGCTTCCTTTTAAATTGCGCGAATGACGCAGCCCGCAACGACCTACAGCCGCAGCAATCCATTTTCAGGCCGAATGCTGGTGAATCGCCAGCTCAGCGGCGCAGGCTCCGAGAAAGACACCCGGCATTTCGAGATCTCGCTCGGCGATTCCGGATTCACCTTCGAGCCGGGAGACTCGATGGCCGTTTACGCGAGCAACGATCCGCAGCTGGTGGAGGAAGTGATCGGCGCAATCGGAGCGCGCGGGGATGAGCCGGTGCCGGTGGGAAAAGGCCAGACGACCACGTTGCGTGAGGCGTTGCTGCGCAATTACAGCGTGACCACGCCTACGCCGAAATTCTTGAAAGCAGTCGCCGAGCGCGCCACCGCTGCGCCATTGCTCAGCGATCTGCTCGACCCGGAGAAGAAACAGGAATTGCAGGCTTACCTCTGGGGCATGGAAGTGATTGATTTCCTGCTTCAGCATCCTTCGCTCAAGTTCGCGCCCGAAGAATTCGTTAGCTTCCTAACGAAGTTGCAGCCGCGCCTGTACTCAATCGCGAACAGTCTGCGCGCCTTTCCCGATTCCGTGCATTTCATCGTCGATGTGATCCGCTACGAATCGCACGGGCGGCAGCGCAAAGGCGTCGCATCCGCTTTTCTGGCGGAACGTTGCGAGCAAACGCCCGTGCCGGTTTATCCCACCAGCGCGAAGCATTTTCATCTGCCGGAAAATGAGGTCGATATCATCATGGTTGGGCCCGGCACTGGGATCGCGCCGTTCCGCGCCTTTTTGCAGGAGCGGAAAGCGCAGGGCGCGCGCGGTCGTAACTGGCTCTTCTTCGGCGCCCAGCGCCAGAAATGCGACGCGTACTATGGCGACGAATTCGAGGAGATGAGGCGCGACGGCATTCTCACCCGCTACGATTGCGCTTATTCGCGCGACCAGGCGCACAAGGTTTATGTGCAAAATCGCATGATGGAAAACGCAGCGGAGTTGTGGCGCTGGCTCGATAGCGGCGCACAGTTCTATGTTTGCGGCGACGCTTCACGGATGGCGAAAGATGTGGACGCCGCCCTGCGCAACATCGTGCAGGAACAAGGGGCGAAATCTCCTGAGGAAGCGAATGCCTACGTCGAGCAGATGAAAGCGGACAAACGTTACAAGCGCGACGTTTACTAAGCGCTCGGCAATCCGAATGATCGCCCTACGGGGATGCAGCTCTGCGCCATGCCAGCAGCAGGCCGGCGAACCACATTACTGCGCAGCCGATCCCGACGGCGCCGCCATAAACGATCCATGGCGGCCGATAAACTAGCTGAACTGTTCCACGACTTCCGGCCGGTACTTCGACCAGTGGAATCAGATTGCGAATCGTCCTCACCGGCAGCTCGCGGCCATTCAGCGAGGCCCGATAACCGCGGAAGTACGGCCGTGAAAACGCGAGTAGCGCCGGGCGTTGATCAGCCGGCACTTCGACCTGCGCACTCACGCGATTCCGCGACTCCGCGATTTTTGTCACCTGCGCCATTGCGTGGTTCCCGTCCCGATCAACCGACCGCACGCGCGCGAGCGCCGCGCCCCGCCGGTGGTAAATGCGGCCTTCGTCATTGCTGAAAACGAGCTGCCATTCGCTAGCGGGCAAAGGAGCAAACTCGTACTCGCGCGCGACGATCACGCCATCGACGCCGAGGCGCTCCAGCAAGCCATCAGGGTGCGCTTCACTCCAGGCGAGCCATTCGCCTGTGTTCGCGTCGATCTCGCCGTGAATCGCGCTGGCAAATTCGCGTGCGACGCCGGCAGGCCGGATCGGGCTGTAGCCATTCACGAAACGCAAGCCGGCCCACATGGACATGCTGCCAGGCCGGACAATTTGGCCGGCTGGGTGCGGGTGAACCTCGAGACGATATGCCAGCTCAGGCGCGGGATAAAAGCTGATGTAAAGCCGTTGCGCGTCCAGCGGCGCGGGATTGAGCAGCGATTGTGCGAAGTTGTACCTTGGCACGCCGCAATTCGGCGGGATGCACAAGTAGGTAGCTAGCAACGCGATGAACGCGACCGCGACAGGCAACCATTCCCGGAGGTGTTGCACAAAGCCGGCCAATAGCCACGCGATCGAAAGCGCGATCAGAATCCAGCCAAGCGGAAACAGATGCTCGCCACCGAATCCAAAGAAGTGCGCGGCGAGCACGAGCGCGACGATGAACAGGAGCGCGAGAGACGCGGGCAAGTTCACCACAGAGCGCACAGAAGGCGGAGAGAAATTCCTTCGATCTTTCTCCGCAGCGTCCTCAGCGATTTCTGTGGTTAATTTCAACGCCTCGGCCGCGCACAATGCGAGCACGAGGTGAAACAGCGGCAGCCAGCGGAAGCTCCATCGAAAAACGCCGGCCGTCGGAACCATCGTTAGCGCCGCGACGATGATCAGCAGCGCCAACTCCCATTTCGTGGCTCGTAAGAACGCGCGCGGCTTACTCATGAACGCAGCGAGAATCAGCGGGACAGGAATTAATCCGCAGGCCAGCTCAGTCCCGGTGTGCGGCATCAGCCGGGATGAAAAATCCACCCATTTCACTGTCCAGCTCGGCAGTACGAGCGCCGGCCAGGCGTTCCACGGCACCAGCCATTGGAAATGCGACGCCGGCTGCAACGCTTCGCGGGCCGAGCCGCGCACGTACTCAAACAACGCGAGCCATGCTGGAGCGGCGATGCCGAAACCGAGCGCCACTCCGAGGAGCATTGGAAGTACACCCAAGACCCGGCGCGTGCGCGCGATGTCGCGCAGCGTGAGCCACCCGATGACTAGCAGCAGCATCACAATCGTGTACGGGAAGCCACCGGTGACGAGCAGGTAAACAAACGGCGCCGGCCAAAGAAAACGCCATCGTGTCCGGCGGCGGTCCAGTGCGCGTTCCGCTCCCCACCACGCCCATGGCAGCCACGCGAATGCCCCAAGCGCGCCGAACCAATCGCTGGCGCCCCAGCAGATGATCCAGCCGTTCAGCGAGGCAACGATGGCAACGAAGAGCGAAATCAGGACTGAGGAACGTCGCTGGCGCGCGAGCATGAATGCGCCACTGCTGAGTACGGCCAGGTGTGCGATTGATAACGCCGCCGCCTGTTGAGAGAAGACCAGCGGCAACTTCCAGACAGCGACGATCAGCGCGTTGATGAAAACGGAAAACGTGCCGTACTGAAATTCGCCAGCGAGATTGCCGCAGATCCATGAGAACGGACTCAGCAGCGGCAACTCACCGTGGCGCCAGGCGCGCGCAATATCCGCGCACACGGGCAGAATCGAGATTTGGTAATCGTCATTCCAAAAGACGAACGGATCGCGGGCGAGCAGCAGCAGACAGAACAGTGTGACGATGCCGCCGGACGCCAGCGCCCCTAACGAGTTCCGGATGGCAAGTGATCGGTGATCTGTGATCAGTGATCGGACTTCGTCTTCACGGTTCACTGATCACAGATCACGCTACAACAACACCGGCTCGCCTTCTTTCATCACCAGCACCTTCTCGGCGATCCCTGCTTCCCGCGCGCGCGAGAGCAAGCGCGTGAGCGGTTCATCCAGCGGTTCGTAGCCCAGGCGAAATGTGCCGTAATGCATCGGAATCAGTTTTTGCGCGTGCAGTTCAGTGAAAGCTTGCACCGCCTGCTCCGGGTTCATGTGTACTTCGCGCCCGCTCGGCGGATCATAGGCGCCGATCGGGAGGAGCGCGATTTCGATGTCGTTGCGCTCGCCGATTTCAGCGAAGCCGGGAAAGTACGCGCTGTCCCCGCAATGAAAAATGGTGCGACCATTCGCCTCGAAGATAAAACCACCAAAGCCGCGGTGCCGATCGGCCAATAAGCGTGCTCCCCAGTGATGACAAGGCGTCAGCGAAATCTTCAATCCGTCTAATTGGAGGGTTTGCCAATAGTTCAGCTCGTGCACCAGGTTGAACCCGAGATCATGCACGAGCGTGCCGACGCCGATTGGAACGACAATCGGCTGGTCGGCCGCGATCCGCCGCAGCGTTCGCCGATCGAGATGATCAAAATGCGCGTGCGTTACCAGCACGAGGTCGATGTCCGGCAAATGGTGGAGGTCAAACCCCGGCTGCTTCAGGCGTTTGATCACCTTCAGCCATTTTGCCCAGTTTGGATCGATCAGCACGTTTCGATCGTGCGTCTGAATCAAAAACGAGGCGTGGCCAATCCAGGTGATGCAAATCTGCCCCGGCTGTACTGCCGGAAATCGCGGTGCCATGTCGCCGCCGGAGCGGCGGGTAAATAGTGACGGAATTACCACCTCGGCGAGAAAACTGCGGCGCCGCCATGCGGGCCCGGGCTTGAGCGTCACGCGCGTTGATTGTTTATTGCGGGCGCCGTTCTCGGACGTCTGCCGCACCACGCGTGTTTTTCTCGCAAAAGGAATCGGCACCCGCGGCACGATATCGGCGCGGACGCGTAGTTCAAAGGGTTTCGCTCCTGACGCTGAGAGATTTGCGGCTGCCGTCAAAAATGTTTGGAAAATTTTATCGGCTTAACTTGACGGCATCGGCCGATGCATTATTGTGGCCGTCCCGCTGAGCGCGGGATTCCGGAAGCACCAGTGCGGATGGAAGATGTTCTCGCACATTTTGGGACTGCAAATTGAGGCTCAATTTTGTCCCGGGTTGAAACGGAAACGATTCAAGTCGGGAGACAAGGTTGAGTTTTTTTGTGCCTCGGAACGTGCGGACTGCTGGTTCTTTGACATCTACATACAGGGTAGTAAGAAAGTACAACTTTAAGAGCTGAGTCTGAAATAAGCTGTCAGTTTGTAGAGGCGGGTGTCACCCGCAGCGATCTGGCAGAGAGAGTTTCAGTTATCATAAGAATCTCTGGTCCCGCTGCTTCGAGCGGTGGGTTAGCTGCTGTCACAGCGAGTCATCAGCCGCGCAGCAAACAATTGCGCAGCGGAATCGACCTTTCGAAGCAGTGGGATCGGAACAGATTGATCAAGCTACAAAGAGCGCATCATGGATGCCTTGGTGCCAATAGGCGATGAAGGACGTGGTAAGCTGCGATAAGCTACGGAGAGCGGCAAACACGCTTTGACCCGTAGATTTCCGAATGGGGTAACCTGAGTGAGGTAATACTTGCTCGAGCTTCTGTGAATACATAGCAGAAGCATCGCGAAACCCGGTGAAGTGAAACATCTCAGTAACCGGAGGAAAAGAAAAAGAAATTGATTCCGTCAGTAGTGGCGAGCGAAAGCGGAACAGGCTAAACCCGGCTACTTCAAGTTGACTTGAAGTAGGTTGAGAGGTTGAGCGGTTGAGAGGATTTGAATTCCGAGTCCTCTCAACTTCTCAACCAGTCACTTCTCAACCTACATAGAAGTCGATTTGAAGTAGCCGGGGGTTGTAGGAGCCCGTCGTGGTAGTGCAAAGGTTAGGTGAAGCTTCTGGAAAGCTGCGCCATAGAGGGTGAAAGGCCCGTAACCGAAAACCGGAGCACGCCTAGGGATTTCCTGAGTAATACGATGCACGTGAAACTTCGTATGAATCTGCGCGGACCACCGCGTAAGCCTAAATACTAATTGGCGACCGATAGTGAACAAGTACCGCGAGGGAAAGGTGAAAAGAACCGCTGTGAGCGGAGTGAAATAGTACCTGAAATGATGTGCTTACAAGGTGTCAAAGCCGGGTCTATTCTGCAGGCAGAATAGACCGCGGAGTTGATAGTCTTTGGTTGAGAGTTGAGAGCGACGGCATGGTAATGCGACACGGCATACCAAACGACGGCTCTCAACCATCAACTCTCAACTATCAACTTCACCGGTCTGCAGAGCAGACCCGGTGATGGCGTGCCTTTTGCTTAATGAGTCTGCGAGTTACTATCAGTGGCGAGCCTAAGTCGTTCTGCGATGGAGGCGAAGCGAAAGCGAGTCCGAAATGGGCGA
>JAFASN010000042.1 GCA_019244415.1 Verrucomicrobiota bacterium
TTCAATCATCCGGTTTAGCTGCGCCGCATACTCGGTTTTGATCTTTTTGCGATCGCGATATTTCCACCAATCGTTTACCCGCGCCCACGGCCACTGAGTCACGTAAATGACGTCGTCGCCCAGGACTGACATGCTGTTGTCGAATCCGGTCTGAATGCCGTTGATCGCTGTGCCCATCAGCGTCACCGCGACGATGCCGATAATCACGCCGAGCGCTGTGAGCGTCGAGCGCGTGATGTTCGAGCGCATCTGCGATGCGGCGATCTTCCAGCTTTCGGTCAGCTCGTAAACCAGCCGTTTCACCAGCCGAAACCTAGTCGCAAGCGCACGAATTGGAAGTCGGGGTGTCTGCACGACTGCGCCTGCGAACGGTGCGGCGCGACCTTGCCACATTCGGCGCACGATTTATATTGCGCAGGACGCGAACGCAGCCAGCGCGCCCGCCTTCACAATTATGGAAACGACACTTGAAGCTCCCACTCGCCAGACCAAACCCCTTCCAGCCGCCGAGCAGGATTTCCTGCCATTGCAGGGCACCGATTACGTCGAATTCTACGTCGGCAACGCCAAGCAGGCAGCTCACTACTACAAGACCGCGTTTGGCTTTCAAAGCCTAGCTTACTCCGGCCCTGAGACTGGAGTGCGAGATCGCGCCAGCTACGCCATCCGGCAGAATAAGCTTACTTTCGTACTCACCACGCCGCTGCGGCGCGACAACCCCATCGCCGATCATATCTACAAACACGGCGACGGAGTGAAAGCGCTGGCCTTGCGCGTGGCTGACGCCACCTCAGCGTGGCAGGAAACAACCAAGCGCGGCGGTAAAAGCTACCTCGAGCCTATGACCGTATCGGATGAGTACGGCGAAGTTGTCTTAAGTGGAATTCATACCTACGGCGACACTGTTCATCTGTTTGTAGAACGCGAGAATTACCGCGGCGCTTTCATGCCGGGTTTCCGCAAATGGGAGACTGATTATAACCCGCCTTCTACCGGGCTCCTTTATGTCGATCATTGCGTCGGTAACGTCGGCTGGAACCAGATGAACCCGTGGGTCAAGTTCTACGAGGATGTCATGGGTTTCCGTAATATTCTTAGCTTCGACGATAACGATATCTCGACTGAGTACTCCGCGCTTATGAGCAAGGTCATGAGCAACGGCAATGGTTACGTCAAGTTCCCGATCAACGAGCCGGCGGAAGGTAAAAAGAAGTCGCAGGTCGAGGAATACCTCGACTTCTACAACGGTGAAGGCGTGCAGCACGTGGCGATGGCTACGAAGGATATCGTTAGTACGGTAAGTGATCTGCAACAGCGCGGTGTTGAGTTCCTTAAGGTTCCAAGTACCTACTACGCGGACCTTATTGATCGTGTAGGTAAGATCGATGAAGACATTGAGCCTCTCGAGCGACTTGGCGTTCTTGTTGACCGGGACGACGAAGGTTACCTGCTGCAAATCTTCACCAAGCCTGTCGAAGACCGGCCCACGCTCTTCTACGAAATCATCCAGCGGAAGGGAGCGAAGAGCTTCGGCAAAGGCAACTTCAAGGCTTTATTCGAAGCGATCGAGCGTGAACAAGCCGAGCGCGGTAACCTGTAGTTTTAACCTATGCCCTATTACCAGAAACTTGGCGAAATCCCACGCAAGCACCACATTTGGTTTCATCGGAACGGCGATCGGCCGACCTACAAAAACGAAGGTATAGCTTACGAACATGTTTTTACTACAGAAGGCTTCAATGAAGCGTTCTCGATCTGCTACCATCTTCGGCCGCCGACGAGAGTACGCAGCGTCGAGTTACTTGAGTACAAAGAGCTAAAGAAAGTCACCGACAGTCCGCTGCGGCATCATCACCTCAAGACGGCGAATATTCCGCGACGTGGCGATCTCTACCGCGGTCGGATTCCCATCCTGTTTAACCAGGATATCGTCGCCTATCGCCTGCGCCCGGACAAGACATACGCCGATTTTGAGTACTACAAAAACGGCGGCGCGGATGAGATTATCTTTGTCTTCCACGGGAGCGGTACGCTTGAAAGCGTTTTCGGCAAACTTCGCTATCGCGCCGAAGATTACATCGTGATTCCCCGCGGGATCACTTACCGCCTGATCCCCGATAAAGTAGAAGAAGAAGATTACCTTATTCTGGAATCATTCGGCCCGGTGAAGATACCGCGTCGCTACCTTAATCACGAGGGACAGATTCGCATGGGGTCACCTTATAGCGAGCGCGATTTCCATGGTCCAACTGAGCTTGTCACCGTAGATAAAGAAGGCGACGTCAGCATCCTCGTCAAAGATGGTCCGCGCTGGACACGGGTGACGATGGCGCACCACCCCTTCGATGTCGTCGGTTGGGATGGTTATCTTTATCCCTACACGTTCAATGCGCAGGACTTTGAGCCGATCACCGGCACCGTTCATCAGCCGCCGCCGATCCATCAAACATTCGAGATCCGCGGGTATGTCGTCTGTACTTTCGCTCCGCGCCTTCTCGATTACCATCCCGAGGCGGTGAAAATCCCGTGGGTGCATGACAACGTCGAGGCTGACGAAGTTCTATTCTACGTGCGAGGTAACTTCGGATCGCGCCGTGGAATTGAACCCGCTTCTATCACGCTCCATCCCCGGGGCATTCCGCACGGGCCGCACCCCGGCACAATCATGGCCAGCAAGGACGCGCAGCGCACGGAAGAGCTGGCGGTAATGTTCGATACGGAACACACCCTTGAGCTTACCGAGGATGCGCTAGCTCTCGATGATGAGCAGTATCCGTTGAGCTGGCTCGACTAGTCGCCATGCGCGACGGTCACTCTGCCAGAGAAGGCGAGCTGGAAGCGGCCGAGCGCCGCATCAGGGACATACCACGGTGCGGCGCGGTGAAGATCGCCGGTATGGAAGAGTCCTTTCGCGAGCTTCTTCTAGCTGTAGGTGAAGATCCGGAACGCGAGGGACTGGTCAGAACGCCGCATCGCGCGGCACGTGCCTTTGAGTTCCTGACGAATGGCTATCGCCAGAGTCTCGACCAAGTAGTTAACGGCGCGATCTTTGACTCTGAAGCGAGCGAGATAGTTCTCGTTAAAGACATCGAGCTATATTCGATGTGCGAACACCATTTGCTGCCATTCATCGGCCGTGCTCATGTCGCTTATATACCTAATGGAAAAGTAATCGGCTTATCCAAGGTAGCTCGCATCGTGGATGTTTTTGCGCGCCGACTGCAAATCCAGGAGAACCTGACGATGCAGATCGCGGACGCTTTAATGAAGACGTTGCAGCCGGGCGGCGTCGCCGTCGTTATCGAAGCGAAGCATCTTTGCATGATGATGCGCGGAGTAGAGAAGCAGAACTCGGTGATGAAGACTTCGTGCCTGCTCGGTTCATTCAAAGAAGACGCTCGCACCCGCTCCGAGTTTCTCTCCCTCTTAAATAGCTAGCGCATGTTGCTGACCGTCAGCAAACGTGTCGATTTCTCCGCGTCGCGCCGCTTGTTCTCGCCGAGGTTGTCGCTCCAAGAGAACCGTTCCCTTTTCGGGCAGGAAAGTACCGCGCGTCACGGGACGGGGAGGAACTATGTCGCCTGGTTTGTCTTCTCGGGTCAGCCGGACGCGACAACCGGCATGCTGATCAACATCAGTGAAATAAAGGAGCGCGCCGGCTCGGTCATTGACCGCGGATACGATCATCGGTTCCTGAACGAAGATAATCCAGCATTCTCCAGCGTCGCACCGACTTCTGAGAACATCGCCCGGCAGCTCCTTGCCGATGTGGCTCCCTTGTTCCGCGATAATGCGGCGCAACTCACAGCTGTTCACCTTCGTGAAACTCCCGAGCGGAGCGCGACCGCCTATGCCTCCGGGACAACCGAAGCCAATTACTGGTTCGAGTTTTCGGCGGCGCGACGAACGCGCTCACCACGCCTGAGTGACGCGGAGAACCAGAATCTCTTCGGAGTTTCCGTTCACGAGCACGGACATAACTATCGCGCGCGTCTGACGCTAAAGAACGAGCATGCTTCACCTGAGCCGCTCGCCGCAAACATGCGGATCATATCCGTACTCGACTCGGTTCGGAAGCAACTTGACCATAAGAATCTAAGTCGCGACGTAGAAGCTCTGCGCGACCGGCCGACTACGACTGAATCACTCGCGCGCTTTCTTCTGGAATGTTGTCGGGCGGAATTAAGTACACTTGCGCGGGTTCGCTTGCACGAACGGGATGATTTCTTCGCTGAAGCATGGGGTGACGGCAGGATGTTGCTGGGAATGCGCGAGTCGTTCAGTGCGGCGCACCGTCTTCAGGTTGCCTCTTTCTCGTCGGAGCAGAACGTGGAGCTATTCGGCAAGTGCAATAACCCTCGCGGTCATGGACATCGTTACCTGACGGAAGCGACAATCACCGGTGAGTACGACCGTGCCACCGGCGCGCTATTTAGCTTCGATCAGATGCGCAAGGCCATCGATGACGCGCTAAACCCCTGGCGCGATAAGCATCTGGATCTGGAAACGCCGGAGTTTGGATCACGTCCATCTACCGGCGAGAACATCGTGCGCGCCCTGTGGCCGAAGCTGGATGCGGCCTTGCAACAACAGCTCGTCCGTCTGCGTTTGTGGGAGACGGATAACAACCGCTTCACGCTGCGCCGAAGCTAAGCCTATGGCGGATGTAAAGCGCTGCCTTATTACCGGCGCAAGCCGTGGAATCGGCCGTGCTATTGCCCTGCGACTTGCCGCGCCGGAAGTGCAGCTGCTTCTGCACGGACGAGATACCGTTGCGCTGGCACAGACCTGCCAACTTCTCGCTGGGTGTGAGTTAAAGCCGATCCGGCTTGTGCACGATCTCGCTACTATGCGCGGGGTGGACAATATGATCGCGCAGGCCGGCCACGAGCCGCTCGATCTTCTCATCAACAATGCTGGTATTGCCGTCGTCAAACCATTCGCCGAGATCACCCGCGAAGAATGGATCCAAACCATGGGCGTCAACGTGACCGCGCCATTTTTCTTAATTCAGCACTTCGCGCCGCGCATGCGTCCCGGGGCAAGCATCGTAAACATCCTTTCTATCGCCGCGAAGAATGCGTATGCAGACTGGAGTATCTACTGCGCAAGCAAGTTCGCGCTGGATGGACTTTCCGCTGCGATCCGCGAAGAGTTGCGCCCCCACGGTGTACGCACGCTCAATATCTATCCAGCCGCCACAGATACGAGCATCTGGAGTAGCGTATCGGGTGAGTGGCCTCGCGAACGGATGATGTCTGCGGACGATGTGGCCGAAGCTGTCGCTTATGCGGTAAGCCAGCCCGCCGCTGTCGCCCTCGAGAACATTACCTTAACGAACGCCAGCGGCAGTTTGTGAAGATAGGTCGCGCTGTGAAGGTATCGGCGCAGGTGATTGAGCTGAGTTACTCGTTGGTTATAGATCATTCGTCCACCGCTGCATCAGCTTCCAAAACAGCGCCCTCGACGATGATTGCTCCGACGGAAAGAAAGTTGGCCCCTAGCGAGCCAGGAAACCTTGCAGCAGGAAAAGGCAGCCAAGCGCGCCGAGTATCAGGCTTACAGTCCAGTAACGTTTACGCCTCGTTAGCGCGGAGATCGCCGCGATCGCGATCGCAACCTGAAATAGCGTGACGGCGCGAGAGAAAATCTCGTGCTGCCTGAAGTCGCGCTCTGCTTCTGCTTTTTTCTGCTGCGCTTCTCGCTGGATATCGGATTGCTCCTGGGCGTACTTTGTTAATTTCGCCTGATCGGTACTCGACGGTGCGCCACTCACCGACATTCTGGTCTCGAGTACGGCGGCCTTGATCCCTTTCGCCTGGTAAAATGCCCATTGGTCCGCTGAATCGATCTGGTTCATCATCGCTTCGTTGACGTGGCTCCCGGAAAGCAGACCGGCGATTGCCGCGAGTACAGCGAGAAGGGCTGTACTCAGGGCGACCCACGCCATCCAGCGTTCTTTCCCATGCTCAGCCTGGTGATGGATCTCCTCGTGCAAATGCTCCAGTGGTACTTCGGCTTCTTCCATCCTCGCGTTGTGTTGTGGCCGGGACTTTCCTGTTCGCAGCCGCTCGTCACACGGTGAGAAGAGCGGTGAAACTAGACTACGGACTAATGAGCCGCGGCGCGTTCGCGAATGGCGCGGTACTCAGGAAGCTTATGGTACTTGACCAGCCGGAAACCCCAACTGACCAGGGTCTCTTTATCTTTGTTCGTTCGCGCAATTTGATGGAGAAACTCCGCCACGCGTTCCTTTAGCTCCGGCTGTTCCTTTACCTCATCGAGTAGCTCGAAAATCTCCATCGAGAGCAGCCAGTCGTCAGGATGTTGCGCCTGCTGAGTTTCCCAGATTTCCCCGAGCCGTTCGTAGCCTTTCTTCGTCTCGCGAATATCGCGCACCTGCTGGTAGAGGTTCTCGAGGCGTCTCCGCCTGGCATCAGAAGGAACCTTGATCGTGCGCTCCTTCGGGACGAGCGCGACCTCCAGGTAAGCCTCCTTGTCCGCGGCGCCGTTGAAGACTGAGCTGATGCGGTCACCAACCGCCATGTCGAATGTGCCCCAGCTCGGGTCGAACAAAATGCGATCGCCGTACCTGGCCGTGCAATTCGAAAAGCTAACGAGTAATAGCTTGCCGTCGCGTTCAACCATGTTCTCGACCTTGCCTTCCACGGTGATGGCACTGTCGAACTCGAGCTTCGTTGTCTTACCCACCTGGATCTCGTTAGGCCGAAACTGGCCGATCGGCGAACCAAATCCCTCCTTGTGGTACTCACGCCCGTGCCCTTCCAGTTGTTTGCCTTTGTATGCAAGTGCGCACGGGCCAGTCGCATGCAGGTAAAGGGCCCGGTTCCGTTCGTCCACGATCACTTCATCAAAAACCCCGGTCACCTGCAACCCGCTTGAGTACTCGCAGGTCGCGACGCGGTTGCACTCGATCGCCTTGTTGATCCCTTCGAGGCCGCCGGTGCGAAACGCCATCGTGTCCGCGAATTCTTCCAGCACGGCCATGAGGTGTCGAAAATCGCGGCAGACAAAGAGCTGCGGTTGCCGCGTCGTGATGTCGAACGGCTGGTTTTGCGCGTCGAGTGAGTACGGGATTTTGCGGACGTGCGCTTCAAGGCAGGAGACTGATTCGCCGATCGACGAAAGCAGTCCGGCGCCATAAATTTTCGGGTTCTCCAGCGTGCCGATCAGCCCGTATTCCACCGTCCACCAATGCAGGCGGGAGAGCAGCGCCATCTCGGATGGTTCGCCGAGATTTTGCTGGCGGTGTTCCACCAGCTTTGTCGCTTGCGCGAGTTCCTCCGGATCCGAGTTCGGAAGCTCCTTCAGGATCGAGAGATGCCGGATCGCTTCGTAGAGCTCGAAGTCCCGCCGGGTCTGCATTGCTTTGGCGCCGATCTCGCCGAACCGCTGCAAATAGTTCGAGTACTCACGATCGACGATGATCGGCGCGTGCCCGGCCGCTTCGTGCACAATGTCTGGCGCCGGTGTGTACTCAATGTGATGGATCTGGCGCATGTCGCACGCGATGACGAGCACCTTGTAAGCTTGGAATTCCATGAACGCGGCGGGCGGAATAAAGCCGTCCACGGCGACCGCGCCCCAGCCGATACGCCCGAGGATGTCATTCATCTCCTCGATTCGCGGAATGCGTTCGAAGGAAATGCCCGTCTCGAGTAATCCCTGGAAGTAAACTTTGTGCGCATACTCGCGCAGAAAAAAAATGTTCTGCCGCATGATGAAACGCCACACCGCGTGATCGACGGATGTGTACTCGTCGTAACGCTGATCGACGGCGAACTGGAGAAGATGTTTAGGCAGTGAGCGCACCGCCGCGTTGTTCATGGGAATCCCTGGTTTCTCGTTCATAACATTGCTCCTCGTGTTCTCATCTGCGCCGTGATCGCGACCCGAAATTATTTTACAACAAAATCGTCGTGCGCGCGAGCATGGCGCCGCTTGGGCATTCACGAAACCTTCCAACCAGGAATGGTTGGCCTACAGACATCCCCTGTAGGGCAACGATTCCTCGTTGCCGGGGAATGTGCGCTGCCGACGCAGCTTGCCTGAGCAGTGGCGTTCAGCGGTGATCGTGGGCAGCTTGGGGATTAACCCGCACGCGCCCGCAGGAAGCGGCGCACAGCGATAATCACCGCGAATGCAATCGCAACCAGGAGCGCCCACGGCGCAACAGATGCGAGTGCGACGCCAACCATTCGCAAGCTCCACATCAACGCGGCGGCGCTTTGCGTCAGCGTGCGCCGCAACGTGGCGCTCAGCCCGGTTTCCGGCGCAACGATATTGCCCTGCGAATACACGGTCACCGTCACGTCCGCGGGCGCGCTTTGCTCATCACTCACGTCGCCGGGCCGATCTTCCCGGTGCACGGTGATGTTTTCCAGTTTGCCCAGCGAAGCCAGCGATTGCATCACCGCGTTGTAATTCTTCAGCGGAATCCGCAATGACACGCTGGAAAATTCAGCGCCGTTCGGGTGGCGCGAGAAGGTCGAGCTGCGGATTTTGCCCTGTCCGGTTTGCGCGATGGCGCCAAGTTGTTTGGTCGCGCCATTTACATCGGCTGCGCGAACACTCAGGCTCGTTTGCTGTCGCGCCGGCTCGTCATCTTCGCGCGAGATCGTGATGTTCAGCTCGACCTTGTCCCACTCGGTTTTCGCGTCAGCCGCCATGCCCTGGCCGCCGCGGGCGACGCGCTGGCTTTGTACTTGAAAATTCGTCACGCGCCCCATCGCTCGAATTTTGGCAATGACGTTATCGCTCTCTTCCGGCGCCACGAGCATGGAAATGCGGGCGGACACACGACCCGACGCGTCGTGATCGAGAGCAGCGTTCGAGATTTGAACGACGTCAGACGCGAAGCCGCGGATGGTGGCGTAAACCTTTTCCACTTCGGGAACAAAAAGCGCGAGCTGCACTCGTTCCTTGATGAGAAATCCTGCCGGCGCGCCCATGTCTTTTTCGGCCAGGCGAATGGTGACGGTGGCGAATTGCACCTGGCTCTCCATGAACTTTAGCTCGCCTTCCATCTGCTCGATCTGCTCGCGCACGCGCCCGAGCTCCTTCTCGACCTGAAGCAAATCGGAAACGCGCCCGCTGTTCTTCTCCAGCATGTCCACCAGGCGTTGCTCGACCACGCGCGCGTTCCGCAGCCGTGCATCGGTATCGAGGTACTGCTTGCTCACATCCTGAGTCGCCAGCGTTTGATTTTTCAGTTCGCCCAGGCCGCGCAGTTTCCCGAGGAAATCATCCAGATTGTCGGGAAGCACCTTCACCACGATTTCTCCGCGCAATTTCCCGTTCTCCTGCTTTTCAGAGCTATTGGTGGCGATATAACCGCCGGCCGCTTTGGCTAGATCGGTAATGCTTTGAAGTGCATCATCGAAGCTGCGTACTTCGAGGTCGAGACTTGCATTGCGAATCAATTTGCGCTCGTCATTTCCACCGATCAGCGGAGCGGGAGTCGCTTGAGCGGTGGCGGCATTCGCGGTGGCGTCCTCGGGCGCATTTGCCCGCGCGGTGTTGTCCTCACGCGTTGATTCGCCGGGCGATGATTCAACAGCGACTGGCGTGTTTGCGACGGTCGCTTTTGGAGACGCGACCGGGTCTGCCGCCAAGATCGGTGCTGCGGTCGGTGAAGGAGCTGTGGGGTTCGTACTCTCGTTTGCGGCGAAGACCTGCGCATGCGCTGTCCAGCTGCTCTGAGCGGCGGCAGCGGCAGCGGTTGCACGAGCGGCAGGCGGCTTTCGCGAAACGAACAGAGTCCTCCACGGATTCTCGTTTGTTTCACCGGTCACGTGCTGACCGATCTCGAATAAGGTCAGGAGTACAATTGCCGCCCCGGCGAGCTGCGCCGCGCGTGATCGCGTCGCATTCAGAAAAAAACTCCCCACGTTTCGCTTCCGGTACGGCACACGGTTGCGAAAGGCGCCGAGAATGCGCTGCTCGAAACCAAAGAGCGGCTTTGAATGTTCCAAGGTGCCTTGCAGTGCTTTGTTGATGACTTGTTCCTGCTTGTGCAGATCGCGGCAGCCCGCGCATTCCATCAGATGCGTGTGCAGTTCTTCCCGCTCGGATTCGCTTAGCTCATTGTGCAAATCCGCGGCGAGAAATTCCTCGATTCGATCATGAATGGTTAACATGCAATCCCTCCAGCTTTGGTTTTAGACGCTTGCGCATGGTGGCAAGCGCTCGGCCGAGTATGCCGCGCAGCGCCCCGTTACTCACCCCAAGCAGCCGCTCGATCGTCGCGTAATCAGTTCCCTCGAGATAGCGCAACACCAGCGCGCTCCGGTGCAGTTCGGGCAAGGTCGCAAGCGCGGCGTGCACCTGCTGGTGCCTCTCGGCATCGGCCAGCCAGAACTGCGCCTGGCCGCTGGAGATTTCATTGAATTGCTCATCCAGCGGGATCGTTTTCCTGCGCATCAAAATATCATGCGCACGATGACGCACGATGGCGCCAATCCACGCCGGGAACTTGTGCGCATCGCGTACTCGCCAGCGCCCTTTCCACGCTTTGACAAACGCGTCCTGCACCGTGTCTTCGGCTTCCTCGCGGTTTTGCAGTGCGCCGAAGGCGATGGCAAACAGCGGCCGGCTCAATTTGCGGATCACCATTTCGAATGCCTCCTGGTCGCCATGGATGGCGGCAAAGTACAGTTCGTAATCGGCAGCTTTCATTTTCCCCGAGTCCCATAAACCTAGACTGCCGCGAAATCATTTCCGCGCGAAATTTTCGTTAAAATTTTTGCGGCGTGAGTCAAATTACGTCGACGAGCTCGGGCAAACCGCAAGGCCCATTGCGTGCGCGCGGGATGACAATCGTTCAACTTCTGCTCTGATTTGCCCGCATGGGGAAGCTGCGACTCGGGGTGAACATTGATCATGTAGCGACGTTGCGGCAGGCGCGTTACGCCGCCACGCCGGAATCAAAGAACGCCGAGCCCGACCCTGTACTTGCCGCCGCCATGGCTGAGCGAGCGGGCGCTCATGGCATTACCGCGCACCTTCGCAGCGACCGAAGGCACATTCAGCAGCGCGACATCGAGCGACTGCGCGCCGGCATCATGACCAAGCTCAACTTTGAGATGGGGAACACGCCGGAGATTCTGCACATCGCCATCAAGAGTCAGCCGGACGAAGTTTGTCTCGTACCCGAAAAACGGCAGGAGATCACGACCGAAGGCGGCCTCGATGTGGTGGCGCATCGGCGCGAGCTCAGTCCCACAATTCAGCGGCTGCACGCCGTGGGCATTCGCGTCAGTCTGTTTATCGATCCCGAAACCGAGCAGGTCGATGCCGCCGCTGAGCTCGGCGCTGACATGGTCGAATTGCACACCGGCAGATTGGCAAATGCGTTCACCGAAGAGATCGAACGCCAGGAGCTATCGCGTCTCCGTGCGTGCGCCCAGGTCGCGGCCGAGCTGAAGCTGCAAGTAAACGCCGGCCACGGCATTAATTATCAAAACATCGTACTCATCCACGAAATTCCGCACCTGACTGACCTCAACATCGGTCACGCGATTGTCTCACGCGCCATCTTCGTCGGGTTCGAGAACGCCGTGCGCGAGATGCTGGAGCTGATGCAGGACTACCGCGGATGAAATCTCTAAGGAACACAGGAAAGCAGGTACTGTGACAAACTACCTGCTAAGTATTGGGAGCGTCTCGCGTGTTGGTCAGTAGCGAATAAAAAACAGCCGATCCTTCCTGCGTTCCTGCTTCCTTAGAAATTCTTGATGAGCATCGCCGGCATCGGCATTGACATGGTGGAAGTACGCCGCATCGAACATTCGGTCGAACGTTTCAGCCGACGTTTTCTGCAACGCGTATTTACCGAAGGCGAGATCGAGTACTGCCACTCCATGAAATATCCGGCGCGGCATTTGGCAGCGCGGTTTGCGGCCAAGGAAGCAGCGTCCAAAGCATTTGGCACAGGCATTGGCAAGGCGATCGGCTGGCGGGACATCGATGTCCACCGCAAGGAAAGCGGCGAACCGTACATTGTACTCAGTGGGGCAGGGGAGCTACTGGCGCGGGAAAGGAGTGTGGAATCGGTGTTTGTCAGTCTAAGTCACACCGGCGAGTACGCCGTCGCGGTCGTGATTCTTCAACGTGAATCTAGTGTTTGCCCGGCAGGAGAAGAGTAAGTCGCAGCGCGAGCCAAACGGCGCTAAATCCGATAAGTACACTCGCCAATGCACAGGCGATCGCAGTGACGATTTCACCGCGACGAAAGAGAAACACCCCTTCGTAGCCGATCAAAACGACAGCGTGGGTATTCACAAAGCGGGCGTTCGCGGTAACGCCGCGGGTGCCCGGCGCGCCAGTGTCGATTACTTCTCGGTGGAACGATTCCGCCAACGAGTTGGGCAGATCATCGATCAAATCACAAGTGAAGCCGCAGAAGCGGGCATCACCGGAGATCTTGCCGAGGGGGGCGTCCGGAGGGAGCACGATAAATCGAGGTGAGCGAGCCGTACTTAATTGGCCGGACCAAACTATTTGCCGAGCGGAGTACTGATGTCAGTTCCCGCTGGCGGAGTAAACTCAAAGGTGCTCGCCGGTAATGCCGCGTGCGCCGGGTTGCTGTAAGTGGTAATGATCCGGTCGCCGTTGGGCTGGAGCATCGCGGTGCGTTCAGCGAACAGGTCGTTGGTCAAATGCAGCTCGAGTTTCTGGAAGATGCGCTTCATGGAAGGATTTCGCGGCAGTAGTTCGAGGTCGTAGCCCGAATCGGTTTTGCTTCCGGTGATGTGAAACATATTTTCCACATCCTGAAGATTGAGGGCAGTGGTGATGGTGGTGATCGCAGCATCGAGCGGTGAACGTTTACCCAGTGAGTACCGCTCGGCCGACTGGAATTTCGGATAATAAATCCAGAGCAGTTGACCGTCACTCACCGTCACGCTGGGCGAATTGCCTTTACGTTCGAGGCGAAACTTGTTCGGCGCCTGGAAATAGACTTTGCCGCTGCTGCTGATTGGTTCATCCAGAAGATGAATCCTGCGTTGTTCCTGGAAATCCGCCTGCAAACTTGGCGTTGCCGCGCGCTGCTCACGGATGCGCCCAAGCAACGTCTTGATGTCAGCCGGGGACATCGTCTGCGCCTGGGCGGCGGCGGTAATGAAGAAAAGAAGAAGAAAAACTTTACGCATGCTGATGTTCGAGGAGCGGTTCGCCTGAGCCTGCACGAGGCAATTTCGGTTTCAACAACACCGCTGCGGGTAAAGTGAAAAAAATGGTCGCGGTCAAGCTCCAGAACAAGCCGATGGCACAGGCGACGCCGAGGCCGCTTAACGTCGGGTTGTGCGCCCAGCCGAGTGAACCAAAGCCGGCGATAGCGGTAAGGCCAGCGAGTGCGACTGGTTTAATCACGCCGGCAAGGTCGCGCTCCACTTCGTTGCTGCGTTGCCAGACGAGCAGCACGTAAATTCCGTAGTCCACGCCGATGGCAAGGACGAGACGGAACGCCAGCACGTTAAGCAGGTTCAGCGGCACGCGCATCAGTTTCATCGTCGCGATCATCGCGGCAATGGCGAGCGCGAGCGTGAGTACCTGCACCAGCCACAGACGCGCATCGCGATATAAAATCGCCAGCAGCGATGCGTCGAAAATCGCCATGAGCGCACTGATCAACAGTAATTGCCGATGCGACCACGGCACCAGGTCCGTCAAGGTGTAACTCCAGCCTGAGAGAACAAGAGGAACTCCGCTGACTGGCAGATCGCGGGCGAGTTCATTTTTTTGCTGCTGTGTTGCCACGGGCGCACTGGTGGTAACAAAGCCCGTGCTGAGCAGCGGATCATGGCCGAAGTAGCGATCGACGAGGAACCACCACGCCGAGCTGGGCGGCAATTGCGTTCGCCACGATGGAAGCGCGAAGTTCGACGCCGTCGCCGCCCGGAGCTGATCGAGGAACTGGAAGGCGGAGGCAAAAGCACTCACGCTGAAGTGATTTTCAGTGAGCGCGTTCTCCAAGGCGGTTCGCGCCGCGGTGAAATCGATACGCGCGAGTTGCTCGCGATTGCGCTGCATGTCGCGCGGCGAAAGCGCCAGCGCGCTCGGCGTGGAGAAGCCTTTGATCCTGCCACGCCCCTGCATTTCCGCCCAATGCGCCGAAAGCGTTTTCCAGAAATCATGCAGCTGCTGCTCGTTAGCTGCGCGCACGATTCCGAGTACAGGTTCCCAGCGCACCGGCATCTTTTCCATGATCAATGTCAAAGCCGTGCCGGCGTGGCTGTTGCGCGGCTCCATCGAGCGCGCGCTCGAGTCGAACGTAAGCGGAATTTGAGGAACAATGGCGATGATCAGCAGGATGAGCAGCACGGGTGCACTAAGTACAAGAATCGAGCGCGGGCGCCGCAACATTCGTCCTACATAATTCTGCACGCTGTGCAGAATCCAGTCGGCTCGCGAAGCCCGACTCTGCGCCGGCACAAACAGGAAGAAGATCGTGGTCATAAGTACTCCGGCCGCCGAGATTCCGATCGCGATGAGTACGCCGAGCTGGATGAAGCCGGAAGAGTCGCTCAACACGAGCGCGAGGAAACCGATCGCGGTGGTGAGCGCGCCGAAAAAAATCGCACGGCCAAGACTGTGAATGGCGTCGGCGACAGCGGCGCCATGCTCCGCGCCTTCGCTGCGCGCCTGTTGGTAGCGCCCGTAGATGAGAATGGCAAAATCAACGCCGAGTCCCACGAGGATCGCGCAAAAGCCGACCGTCACCATGTTCAGCCGATGAAAAATGAGCAGGCCTAGCGCGAGCCCAATCAGGCAGCAAAGCAATAGCGCAAACGCCATTCCCACGAGCGGCAGCCAGCGTCGGAAACCGACGAAGAAAACGGCGCCGACGAGCACAATCGAGCTCAGCACCGTCGCCTTGATGTCGTGCCGCATGCTCAGCGAAACTTCCGAGACGTAAGCGGAGCGGCCGGTCACGAGTACCTCGAGTCTGCCGCCGTTCCATCCTTCGCTGGCTTGCGCGCGAAATGCCTCCACCTGTTTCATGAGCTTCTGGCAATCAAAGGCGCTGATGCTCGGCTGGTTTGTGACCGCGAGGAAAAGCCGCATCGTTCCATCGGGCGAGGTGAGCGGCTGATCGCTTTCCATGTCAGCGGCGGTCCCGGCAAATGGCTTAAGTGAAGGCATGATGAGCCCGAGCGGATCGAGAGAAAGCTCCATCTCGGGCCTGGGCGAGCCGCCTTCGATTTCGCGGCGCAATTGCGTCAGCCGCTCGCGAATTTTCTGTGGCTGAAGAATGGAAATCGTGCGGTCGAAATCCGCCGGCTCGAGGTTAAGTAAAAGTGGGAGAGCGATGCGCTGCAGATCGCGCGTTCCGTCCGGCGATTCCATGGGCGAGCCGGCAAGTACGCGCACGCACCACGGCTGTGCGCGCAGGCGCTCGGCAAATTTCGGCGCGAATTCCTCCAGCCGGTCGATGTCCTCAGGCTGACAGAGAAGAGCGAAGGTGAGCTCACGGGTTTGCGCGAACTGCGTGTTGTAAATTTTCAGTCCCTC
>JAFASN010000085.1 GCA_019244415.1 Verrucomicrobiota bacterium
CAGCGCGCAATCAGTTCCGACCGTGAGCAAACGTCTGCCGGTCCGCTTTCTTCCGGTGGCGATTGGGATGTTCGCCGGCGGTTGGCGGACATCGATCAGGTCGCGCCCGTATTGCTGTGCAGCCGCTCGCAACTCCCGTACATCGTGAAGAGAACGATGCATTCCGCTAACGAGATTCAGCCCGCTAGCCAATCCCTCGAGTAACGGCGCAACCCAGACATCCGGAATAAAACCGCCGGCGTTGGCCACGCCAATGACGATGCTGCGGGCTCCGCGCGCGCACGCCTGCGCCGGTGTCAGTCGCGGCAAACCGGTCGAGACCGTCGCGCTGTCGCAGGCGAACTCCCCCACACAATGCTCCGGGACCCAATCGCGCAAACCAAAAGCCGTCTTGGCATAGCTCGGCTCGACCGTATCGCCGAGAAAAAGCAGATACGGCCGTGGCAATGGCTCAATGGCTTGTTCGTTCACCCTCCGAACGAGTATGACATCCCTGCTGGCTTTTAGAATCGAAAGTCGAACTCAATCCCGACGGTGCGCGGCTGAATCGGTGTCGCGGATAAGTGATCGACCGCGCCGGTAAGCGTCATGACCGGTACTATCGTTTCGTACGCGCGGTTGTCGGTTACGTTTCGCGCAAAAGCGCGTACGGTGTATCGGCCGTTCGTAATGTCCGCGGTAAGATCGAGCGCGGCGTAGCTATCCTGGCGGTACGCAGTGGGGCTGCTTTCCACCGCCGAATAGCTGTCGCTGACGTAGCGAACGCCCAGGCCAAGGTGACCATTCCAGCCGGCGCTTGCAGCTGCGCCGGCGACTGGGGCGGAGACAATGTGCTTGCCGTCTTTAGCATCGACCGGCGCGACACTGGAAGCCGCCGCGGAGTTGTGCGCTCCCCAGAGCGGAAAAAAGTAGTCCGCGGTGAAGGAAACCTGAAACTCCGGGATGAACGGAAGCCGGTCGCCTGCTTTGCCCATCAGGCTCGGTGCATCATCACTGAGCGTGGCATCGGTGTAAGCGCCGTTTACCGCAAACGAGAGCTCTTTGATTGGTTGATAACCCAGGGTGAACTCCGCGCCGTTGCTAGTGGCGCCTTTGCCGTTGACCAGCGCGCTGACGTTATTGACCACCGTGCCGACCTGAATGTTCGACAGGTCGATGTGGTAACCGGCAACGTCGAAGAGCAGCTTGTGATCGAAGAATTCTGACTTTAATCCCCCTTCGTAGCTGATGGCCGTCTCCGAGCCCACCGATGGTGGGACGCCAGGCAGCGCCACGTTTGGACCACCCGGCTGATAACCACTCGCGATGCGCACATATAAGGTCTTTGTGTCATCTATCTTGTACTTAGGGGTGACCATGAAATCGAGAATGCTTTCGCTCGAGCTCCCGGGCGTATTCGCGATTGGCAGGAGAATGCCTTCGGTCACGTTCTCGGAAAAATCCTGTTCGTTCCGCGAATACCGCAGGCCCGCACCGAGGCTGAGCCGATCTGTGAAATTGTAAGAGGCGTTGGCGAACCCGGCGTACTCTTTGTAGGTGCTTGGGATCTCGAGATTCGCCAGAGTGTTAAGCAGCGCGTCAGCGCCAGTGAATGGCGCGCCATTGAGTTGGCGCAGAAAGACGAGCTGCCCATTGGCTGCCCGCTCGTAAGTAAAGAAGCCGCCGATCTGCCAGAGAAAGGCCTGGTCGGCCTTCGAAGTAAGTCGCAGCTCCTGCGTGAACTTGTCGAGATTTAGGCTGATATCGAACCCGGCGATCCCGCTAAAATCGAACCCGAGCAGCATCGGCGCCGCGCCATACGTTTTCGTCGCGTCCTCGCGCTGATCCGTCTCGGTGTTCGAGTACCCGGTGGCTGACGTGAGAGCGGCAAAACCGAGGTTGATGTCCACCGTTCCCGCGATCAGGCCGATCGTTTTCTTGAACGGTTCGTCAACGTAAACCTCGTTTGTCAGGTCGCCGAAAAGCGGCTGCCGCGTGGTGGCATCTAGCGCGACGATGTTGTTGTTGTCGCTCTCGATGCGCTGCCCGAGCGCGAGCAGCCGGACAGCGACGACATCGTTCGGCTGCCAAAGAACCGACGCAAGCGCGCTTTGCTGGGTCGAGCTGTTGATGTCTTTTGCGCCGTTCACCACATTATCGATGAACCCGGGCAACTCATTCCGAGCATAGCTCAGGCGCAATCCCAATTGGTTGCTTAACAAGGGAATATTCCCGCCGATGTGCACGTCCCAGCCGATATCGTCCGAGCCGCTCACGCCTGAAACACCGCCGCCGAAGCGAAACTCGTCATCGGTTAAACTCGGGTCGAGAGTGACGTACTTCACCAGGCCGCCGAGGGAATTCGCGCCATAAAGCGTTCCCTGTGGCCCGCGCAGGATTTCCACGCGGCGGATGTCGTAAGGAAGCAGGTCGAGCTGGAAAAGTGTTGCGCGTTGATAGATGCCGCTCGATCCGACCGGAGTTTCGTCGATGTAGGTGGAAACAGTCGAGCCAGAGGAAAGCGGCGCCAGTCCGCGGAGCGAAATCGTAACCTGCCCCGGCGTGCCGAAGGAATTTACCTGCAGCCCGGGAACGTAGGGCGCGTAATCAGTCAATTGCGTGGCATGCAGATTGTCCATTTCCACGTCGTTAATCACGCTGACGGATGAAGGCACCTCCTGGATGTTTTCTTCGCGTTTGTTGGCCGTCACCGTGACTCGCTCCGCTTCGGCTGTTTCCGAAGTCGGCGCGGGAGTTGAGCCGGGCGATGCCGAAGGTGTCGCAGTCGCAGTGACGGCCTGCGCCTCAACGGACGTGATTGCTCCCGGCATAAGCGTGAGTACGCACGCGCCAACGAGGCACATGTTGACTAAACGAAGGCGGAAAAGATTTGAGTGGAAGGCTTCTCGATTAGGCATAGCGAAGTTGTTCTCGAAATGGGATATTCGCGACCCGAACAGAGAAGTGTCAATCCTAATCAGAAAACTTTTCCTCGGCACGGGTTTGCCTGGCATTTTCGAGGCTAACAACTGATCTTTCGACCATCGAGAGTAGAACAGCCGCCGCCAGGGCGAATCCAGCCAGGACAAGAAAGAAGCTGCCGTGGCTGATGCGGCTCCAGAGTGAGCCGACGATCCCCGCCAGCAGGCTGCCGCTAAAGATTGTCAAAAACCAACTCGCCACCGTGGTCGCGCCGAGGCGCCGTGGGGCGAGACGGGCGAACAGGCCGAGACCCGTGGGCAACGTATGAAGCTCGCCCGTTGTGAGTACGACAAAGAAAATAACCAGCCAAAGCGCATTCGCCCGGTGAGTTCCCGCGAAACTGACGACAATCGCGAGCAGCAGATAGGCCGCGGCGAGAATGACAGCGCCAATGGCCATTTTTCGCGGCTCCGACCTCCCGCCTCTGCGCTGCTCCCGGGTGCGCCAGTAGAAAAGCAACAGCGGAGTTAACGCGATGACGAGCAGCGGGTTCAGCGCCTGAAACCAAGTCATCGGGATGACGAAACGACCGACGCTCCGGTCGATTGCCACATCAGTGAAAAGCGGGATGGTGTTACCGATCTGCTCGTAAGAAATACGGAAGACTGTCGCGGCCATGGCGACACCGAGCAGCGCGAGCCAGAGATTGCGAGACTGCGTTTCCGGTCGGTCAGCGCGAGCGAAGTCGAGCGATTCCGAGGAAGTTGCCTTCGACGTACCATCACGGCATCCCTCGGCTCCGCTTTGCTCCGCTCTGGATGACAAGCTGCGCGGCAAATATTTCTGGCCGCTGACGTAAATGACGAGGCCGGCAAACATTCCCACGCCGGCAGCGCCAAATCCATAATGCCAGCCGTAGATTTCGCCCAGCGTTCCGCAGATCAGCGGCGCGAGCAGGCCGCCGACGTTAATGCCGGCATAGTAGATGTTGTAAGCGCGGTCGCGGCGCGGATCATCCGCGCGATACAGATCATTAATCTGGCTCGGCAAACTCGGCACAAACAAGCCGTTGCCGAGCGCGATGGCGCTGAGCGCGACATAAAACATCGGCTCAAACGCCATCAGGAAATGGCCAACCGCCATGACGGTGGCGCCGATGATTACGGCAACACGTTTGCCCAGCCAGCGGTCGGCCACGATTCCGCCGAAGATCGGCATCAGGTAGGCGGTGGCGGTGTAGCTGCCGTAGATGACCGACGATTTTCCCTGCGGAAAAAGCAGGTGCTTGGTCATGTAATAGACCAGCAGCGTGCGCATGCCATAGTACGAGAAGAACTCCCACATTTCCGTGAGGAAAAGAATGGTGAGCCCGCGCGGCTGGCCAAACCACGTTTTCTCTAGCTCGCCCTTGTAGCGGCGGGTGTCCTCACCCGCATCGCTCGGCATCATGCCTCTGTTACCGCCGCGAAGCCCCACACGCCTTCATCGCAGCGCAGCAGGCCGTCTTCGTAGGCTACGGACGGCGAACGGTCGCGCTCAATAAAGATAGGCCCGTCGAGATCCACGACGTCGCAGTACTGTCCAAGTACAAACGCCGGCGCCATGGCCAAGCTGGTGCCGATCATGTTCCCTACCATGACTTCGAGGCCGAGCTCGCGCGCGCGTTTCGCGATGAGCAACCCCTCAGTTAAGCCGCCGCATTTATCGAGCTTGATATTCACGACGTCGAAGCGATTCACCAGCGCATCAACTTCATCGAGGCCTTGCACGCTTTCGTCAGCGGCGATCGGAATCGTATGATCGATCCCGTCCAGCTCCGCTTCGCGTCCGCGGGCGCACGGCTGCTCGAGCAATGAGACGGCGTTCTCTGTCAGCGCCGGCAAGAGCGTGGGCAATGTGCTGGCGGTGTAACCCTGGTTCGCATCGACTCCGAGCCAAACGTCGCGCCGTGCACCGCGCACAGCGCGCACACGGGCAACATCGACATCGGCTTCGCCGGTGAGCTTGACCTTGATTGCGCGCGCTTGCGTGTACGAGATGGCCCGTTGCGCCATCGTTTCCGGGTCATCGGCGCTGACCGTGAATGTCGTTAGCAAAAGCCGCGGCGTCTCGACGCCCGCGAGCTGCCAGACCGGTTTGCGCGCTCGTCGCGATTCCAATTCCCACAAAGCGCAGTCGAGCGCGTTGCGCGCGCCCCCGGGCGGAAGCATTGAACGCAGCTCAACGCGCGTAAGGCCGGATTCGATTGCATCCCGATGGGACTCGATCGTGGCGAGCATCTGTTCCGGTGTGTCGTTGAGATAGTACACGCCGGCTGCTTCACCGCGCCCGGCGAGCTCGCCGTCACGCAATGTGACCAGCGTCACCGGGGAATGGTGAAAGGTGTAGCCGGAGATACGAAAAGGCGATTTAAGCCGGAGGTCTTCGTTGTGAACCTCGAGATCGATGCGTGATCGCTTTGCGCTCATTTGCAGGGCAACTCTCGCGACGAATCAGTAATTCGCGCTCAAGCCGATGAGGTGGAACATCAGCGCGACGTAAAGGACAACCAGACATGCAATCGCCAGCACCACACTCCAGAACTTGGCCAGGCGTCGCCTCTGGCTGGTGAGTACTTGCCCGGCGTTCCAAATCGCGACGATCGCGCCGCCAGTGAAAACGATGGCGGAAAGCACGCCGAGCAGAATGATCCACGGGTCCATCTTCGGCCCGGCCCAGTCGAGGTTGCTGAGCATCTCCGTGACAACGAAGAGCCAAAGCAGCATCAGGCCGGCAACGCAGACTGACGCGATCCGCACCACGCGGTGCGCCCGTGCATCTGCACCGCTGAGCGAATAGGCGACGCCGTAATGGCGCCGCACCATGGCTGAAATCGGCCACGCCAGCGCGGTCAAGACCAGCGCGATCAGCGAGGCGATCAGCAATGGCAGCAGCCACGCCGAAGAAAGCCAGCCCGGCACCGGCTCGAAGACCATGAACGGGTACGCGTCGTAGCCGAAGCGCGTGACGCGGCCATTCTCCACACGAGCTGCGATACGGTCGTCCCCGTCGGCGTTACCCCAGACGAACGGCGAAATCTCCTTCCATTTTTTCGGCACGTCATTCGCTCCTTTCAATCCCGCCACCGTGATCGTGCCGTCGGCGTTTGCCACCACCGGCACTTCGCTGAGCAGGTCGAGAAACGCGAGAAAATCGGTATGAGGCCTGCGGCTCAGCCTGTAGCGCCCGGCCATCATCTTCGCGTGCGCTTTAGCGGTGTTTGCGTCCATCGAACCCTGGGCCAAATCGCGGGGGAAATAGCGATCCATGAATTCCTTGAAAAGCATGCTGCGGATCGGAGCCGCCGCGCCCTGTTTCCCCTGACTGTTGACTGACATGAACAAGCCCACGCCATTCTCCGGCAACAGATTGAGCTCGGTGTGAAAGCACTCGGTGTCGCCCGCGTGCGTGATGACGCGATGTCCGTTCATGTCGTTCTGGTAAAAGCCGAGCAGCATTTGGTGCAGAGGCTCAATCCCTCGCGCGCGCGTGTCGTGCATCTCCACTGCAGTCGCTTGTTGCAGAATTCGTTTTGAATCAAAGGCACCGTTTTGCAAGTGCGCGATCATGAATGGCGCCATGCTCGCGCCACTGATCGAGAGCGCCCCGGCGGGAGTGAGCGGGATGATTTCAAACGGCTGCGGCTCCCCGGAACCGAGCTTATATCCTTTCGACATATCGGGTTGCAAACGTTCCGGCAGCGGCTGCCGGAAACTGGCGTACTCCATCCCTAAGGGCTGAAAAATTTCCCCCTCGATGTACTCGTCGAATGGCGTGCCGGACACTCGCTGGACGATGTAGCCGGCCAGGGCCGCGCCATAGTTAGAATAGGCCGGGGTGCTGCCGGCGTCTGTCACGCGCGGAGGCACCCAGTGTTTCAGCGCCTGCTCGAGCGATGGGATATTATGCACATCGGTGATGAGCAGCGCGCGCACGGTTTCATCGAACCCAGCCGTGTGCGTCATGAGGTTGCGCAACGTGACCGGCTTGCCATTGCGCGGCGGGATTTTGAAATCGAGGTAAGTGTTGACGTCAGTGTCGAGGTTCAGTTTGCCGCGTTCGACCTGTTGCATCACCGCCGTCCAGGTGAACAGCTTGGAGACCGAGCCTGCGCGGAAAAGTGTCCGCTGCGGATCGACCGGTTTGCGCGCGGCGACGTCGGCGAACCCGTAACCTTTTGTCAGGAGCAACTGGCCATTCTGGACTACGTCAACGACTGCGCCCGCGACATCGCCTCGTTGCAGCGCGTACGGCATAAACCCGTCGAACCACGCTTCGGCGTCTTCTTTCGTCAGCGTGGGAGTGCCGTGCGCGGCCGGAGGGGCGGTTTGCGGTGACGTTTGCCCTGCGCTTGCCGGAGGGATGGTTCGCGGCGGGGCAATACTCGGCACCTGGCCGAGAGAGCTAACCGCGATCAGCAGGCTGAGTGCAATGCCGGCCGTTGCGGGGAAAGGAAAAAGCTTGAGTGTATTGAATAATAATAATGGGCGCATAACGTCCTGATTAGGACAGTAAGATTTCCCATCGGAAAATTGTCAAGCCCACAGCAAACTCGCCTTCAGCAATTTTGACTTTGTTCGAGGAAACAATCATGCTCGCTGGAATGCGACGATTGGCCCCCCAGCCTGCTCATCAGGTGACTCTTTCATACGAGATGCGATGAAGCCCGAACAGCCAACCATCGGCCGGATTTTGCGTGCATTACGCGCTCACCGCGGCTGGACGCTGAAGCAGATGAGCGCTCGCTGCGGCATTCCGCTTTCCACTTTGTCCAAGGTCGAGCACGACCGCCTCAGCCTTACTTACGACAAGCTCCAGATGATCAGCCAGCGCCTGAACATGACCATGTCGGAGCTGTTAGCGGAACCGCAGCAAACGACGGAGCAGCCGGTCATGGCGCGCCGCAGCATGGGGCGCATCGATGACGCCGTGCGCGTCAATACACCGAACTACGACTACTACTACCTTTGCCCTGAGCTGCGCCACAAACGCATGATCCCGGTACTCGCACACGTTCGGGCGAAAACGCTCGAGCAATTCGGCGCGCTCGTGCGCCACTCAGGCGAAGAGTACACCTACGTACTCGAGGGACGCGTTTTGCTCCACACGGAATTCTACGACCCTTTACCGCTCGAGGCGGGCGAGTCCGTTTACATCGATTCAAATATGGGACACGCTTATCTTGCCGCCGAAGGGTGTCGCGAAGCCGTCGTACTTTGTCTCTGTTCCAGCGTGGAAGAATCGCTCCTGGAAACGCTCCTCAATCTCCACGCGCCGAATGCTGCTCGCGTCTCCGGGAGGGCCACGCCGGTCAAGCGCAGCGAGCGCATTCGCCGGCCGCGGAGCAAACGAAAGCTGCGTACTCCGGTTCTGTGATGGCGGTGGCGTGATCGGGCGTGCTCTGCTGAATTTGTCGTTGGTTCGCGCTTGTAGTATCTTTGTCCGCAGCAAAACCACTGAACTCGTCATGCCCCTCACCGCCACACGCGACGTTGCTTCGGAGCGCCTTCAGACTCACTCCCGTCTTTTTGCTTTCAGTCGATGGGATGCCGTCCCGGTACTCGCTGCTCTTCTTCATTGCGCCTACTTCTTTGCCATGTTCTGGCTGTTCCCGCGAGTACCGCTTTGGGTCATGCTGCCGCTGGGATTTATCTATTCGGTTAGCATTTCTTGGAACATCAACGGCATTTCCCACAATTTCATTCACAATCCGTACTTCCGCGCTCCCCTGCTGAATCGCCTTTTCAGCGTACTTGAGTCGGTCACCATTGGCTTCAGCCAGGTTTTCTATGAGTGCATTCATATGCAGCACCATAAGGGCAATGCCGATCGGCCGGATGAAGAAGGGGAAACGGTGGACTGGATTTCCATCTACAAGCACGGCCATGATGGTGAAGCGGAACACCCGCTGACATATACTTTCCTGAGTTTCTTTCGAGAAGACCCGAAGACGGTGTACCGCGCGCTCAAGCGCAAGGACCCGCGGGAAGCGTTCTGGGGCGTAGCTGAGCTTGTGCTGTTCGTTGGCACGTTCGTAGTTCTTGGCCTGCTTAACTGGCACTACATCTGTTTTCTGCTTCCGTTTTGGTACTTCGGCCACTGCCTCTCGTACTTAAATGGTTACTATCGTCACTTCGGCGGTAATCCTGATGATCCGATCGCCTGGGGCGTAAGCAGCTACGACAAGCTTTATAACTGGATTTGGTTCTATAATGGCTACCACGCCGAGCATCATTTCCGCCCAAAAGTACACTGGACGCGCATGCAGGCCTTTCGTGACCAGATCGTCGAGCAGCAACGTGCTGCCGGCGTCCGCGTGATTAAGCCGCCGCATGCGCTCGGCTTTCTCGATCCCGATCTGCCGCCGCTGCGCTCGCAGCGCTCCCCTGCGGCGCCCGGCCAGGAAACGAATGCCGTTACCTAGCTCGTCTTAGCTAAGCGAGACCAGAACAATCCCGGCTGTGATCAAAACTGAGCCGGCCAGTAACTGAAGCGAAAGGCGCTCGCGAAGAAAAACCGCGGCGAAGACGACAATGAGAATTGTGGTCGAAGCTTGCAGCGGAAAAAAGTAGCTAAGGTCAAAGTGCTGTAACAGACCGAGGGTGAGAAAAAAAGAGACAGCCATGGCGGCGATGCCGCCACAGAGAAAGGCAAGTACACGCCGGTTACGAAATCCAAGCTGCTGAGACTGTTCTACGGCATGTTTTACCAGGACCTGCCCGGCGACCACGGCGAGGACTTCAATAATAAAGACTACCAGCGGCGTTGCCTTCATAACTTTTCGTCCAATGTCGCTACCGGTTTGGCCACGAGCGCCAGACCGGCGACAACCACCACGATCCCCATCCACCGCCGTGCCGTGATCGCTTCGCCGAGGAAAATCCAGGAGCTAATTGGGATCGTAACATGGACGACATTCGTTAGCGGGAAAGCGACTGAAAGCGGCAAATGTTTCAAAACATAAATCCAGCAGACGAAGCTTAAGACAAGGCACGCGATTCCGGCCCAGACCCACAACGAAGCCAGCGCGCTAATGCCGAGCCACTCACCCATGCTGCCGTGAACGGCTGTTTCCGCGGCCCCAAGCTTGAGAAAGACTTCTGATGCGGTGACAAAAGCGGCCTCGCACCCAAGCTGGAACCAGGGGCTGAAAAAAGTACGAGCGAATGGCTGAAGGGTATCGCGGAGTCGCATCTACTCGGAAAAAGCGCGGCAATAGATGGCGCTGAGCTTCGGTTACGCAGAAGTACTTTTCCACTTCGCGGCGCGCGAAACTTCTAATCACGCAACTGCACCTCTTTTTACGGAAGTTTTGCGCCATCAGTTACCGCGAAGTTTCGCGCCAGACGCACGACGGCCGCGGCGGAACACCGTTTCGGTCGAACGGCTGCACTGATCTTCTCGATTTCAGCCACCAGCCGTGAACCAACAACGGCGGCATCGGCGTACTGGCAAACGCGCCTGGCCTGCTCCGCACTCGTGATGCCGAAGCCAACCGCGACCGGCAACTCAGTGACAGCGCGAACGCGCGCGACGATCTGCCGCGATTCGTCCTCGAGCTCGCGCGCAGTCCCAGTCACGCCTGTGCGCGACACAACGTAAATGAACCCGCTGGCGGACTTCGTGATCTGCGCCAGCCGCGCATCGCTCGTTGTCGGCGCGACGAGCTGAATCAAATCAATTCCTGTTCTGCACAGTTCGCGGCGCAAGGGCGCTGACGCGTCCGCAGGAAGATCGACCGCGAGTACGCCGGCGACATTGCAGCGGCTCGCCTCTCGCGCCAGTCTGGCGAGGCCGTACTGAAGAAGCGGATTGAAGTAACTAAAGAGAACGATCGGCGCCAGTTCGCGCCGCCGCATCCTGTGCAGCAGCGCCAGCACCTTTGGCAGTGTCGTGCGACTGCGCAGTGCCCGCTGCGCCGCGCGCTGGATCACCGGGCCATCCGCAGTGGGATCGCTGAAGGGAATTCCCAGCTCGATCGCGACCGGGCGTAATTCACTCAAGCCTGCGAGCAGATCAGCCGTCGTACTCAGATTGGGATCGCCGGCAACGATGAACGAAATGAAACCACAGCATTTTTCCGCGCGAAGTTCAGCGAAACGCTGCGCCAGGATGCTCATCGCCCGTTCTTATTCGGCGACAAAACGGGAGCGACCGTTGCCAGATCCTTGTCGCCGCGGCCGGAGAGATTCACCACGATTGTGCTGCTTGGTGGGAGCGTGCGTGCGACGCGTGTCGCGTATGCAACAGCATGCGCGGACTCCAAGGCGGGAATTATTCCTTCCAACCGCGCCAAGGACTCGAACGCGCGCACCGCTTCGGCATCGCTGACCGAGACGTACTCAACGCGTTTTCTCTCGCGCAGGAAAGCGTGCTCCGGCCCGATCGCGGGATAATCCAGACCGGCAGAAATCGAGTGTGTGCTGGCAATCTGGCCGGCATCATCCTGCAAAACATAGCTAAACGTGCCATGCAAAACGCCGGGCTTGCCGCCGCCACCTCGAACAAATCGAGCGGCATGCTGGCCGAGCCGCTTTCCTCTGCCGCCCGCTTCCACTCCCACCAGCCGCACCTTTTCATCACGCAGAAATGGATGGAAAAGTCCGATCGCGTTCGACCCGCCGCCGATGCAGGCGATGAGCAAATCCGGCAGTTTCTTTTCGCGCCTGAGGAATTGCCGGCGCGCTTCCTCGCCGATGACGCTCTGGAATTCGCGCACTATGAGCGGATAGGGATGCGGACCGAGCGCGCTGCCAAGCAGGTAATAAGTGTCGCGCGCATTCGCCACCCAGTCGCGCAACGCTTCGTTAATGGCGTCTTTCAATGTGCGCGAGCCGCTTTCGACGATTCGCACATCGGCGCCCAGCAGACGCATGCGCAAGAGATTCGGTTCCTGGCGCCGCGCATCTTCCGCGCCCATGTAAACGACGCACTGCAAACCAAGCAGCGCGCAAACCGTGGCGCTCGCGACGCCATGCTGGCCCGCGCCGGTTTCGGCAATGATGCGCCGCTTGCCCATTCGCGCCGCAAGCAGCCCCTGACCAAGGGCGTTGTTGATCTTGTGCGCCCCGGTGTGCAGCAGGTCTTCGCGTTTGAGGAAAATGCGCGCGCCACCGGCGTGCTGCGTGAGACGTTCAGCAAAACCGAGCGGTGTGGGCCGGCCGGCGTACTCGCGCTGCAATCGTTTCAGCTCCTGGCGAAACGCCCGATCGCGCCTGGCCGCGTGGGACGCAGCGGTCAGTTCGTCCAGCGGAGCAACGAGCGTTTCGGCGACGAAACGGCCGCCGTACTTACCCCAAAAGCCGCGCGCGTCGGGCTCTGAGTACACCGTCTTCATGCAGGCACGGTGCCGCCTTCGCGCACGCCTTCCAGAAACCGCCGCAATTTCGCAGCGCTTTTCCGCCCGGGCGCGTCTTCAACACCGCTGCAAACATCGACCCCGCTGGGATTCACGATTCGAATCGCAGCGGTCACATTCTCGGCAGTTAGACCACCGGCGAGCACGACGCGGTTGATGCGCCGGGCCAGTGAAGCGGCTACGGACCAATCAAACGTTTCGCCCGTGCCGCCGCGCAAAGTACCACTCCAGGTATCTAGAAGAATGGCGCTGGCCGGGTACTGCGCCGCCGCCGATTCGTCGTACTCATGTCCAACACGGAATGCTTTGATCACGAAGCAGCCGCTAAGCGCGCGCGCGTACTCAGGCGGTTCGTCGCCGTGCAATTGCACAGCATCGAGCTTCAGCTTGCGCGCGAGCGCGATCACCCGTTCGCGGCTTTCATTCACAAATACGCCGGCGCACTTCGTTTCCGGAAATCGCTGCCGCACTGCTCTGACGATTTCACCCGCGGCTTCAGCGCGAATAAAGCGGCGGCTTTCCCGGGCAAAGTTGAGGCCGATCATCTGCACGCCAGCTTCGGCGCACATGATCGCGTCACCGACGGTGGTGATGCCGCACACTTTCACCGCGATGGCAGGCACTTCGTCAGGCATTGGCGGTTTTGTTTGAATTTTGCAGGTCACGGATCAAGGGCGCAGGATTTGTTACCCGCATCAACGGCTCGCCGATGACAAACGCGCTGTAACCGCATTGCCGAAGCCGGCGCACCTGCTCGCCACTCGAGATGCCGCTTTCGCTGACCATCATCGCTTGCGCCGGAGCGAGCGATGCGAGCTCGAGCGAGACATCGATCGACGTGTGAAAGGTGTGCAGATCACGATTGTTTACTCCGATCAGGCTGGCGCCGCATTCCAGCGCGCAATCGAGTTCTTCGCGCATATGGACTTCGACCAGTGCATCCATGCCAAGCTCCGTTTCGGCACGAACGCGGAGTCGCGACAGCTCCTTTGGGGAAAGTACCGCGACAATCAACAAAACAGCGTCGGCCCTCGCCACGGCTGCTTCGTCGATCTGGTACTCATCGACGATAAAGTCCTTGCGCAAAATCGGCAGCGATGTGGCCGCGCGTACTTCCCGCAGATCGGCCAGTGAACCGCGAAAGAAACGCTGCTCGGTAAGGACTGAAATTGCACATGCTCCGGCGCGCTGGTAGCACATCGCTCTTTCCGCCGGATCAGCGGTGGCGTTGATCGTGCCAGCGGAAGGTGAGCCGCGCTTGAATTCGGCAATGATGTTGACGCGCTCGGTGGCTTGCAACGCCTTGCGAAATCGATGCGGTGTTCGGCCCGAGCTTGCCTCCGCGCTGCGCGCCATTCTCAGCGGATCGCCAGCGGCGCGCTGCCTGCTTACTTCGGCGCGCCGGTTCGCGACGATTTCGTCCAAGATGCTCATGCGCTTGCAACCGCGGCACTGGTTCGTTCCGCCAGCGCGTTCAATTTTTTCAACGCTGCGCCGGAAAGAATGCTCTCGCGCGCCCGCTCGGCTGCGGTTCGTAAGTCGTTTTCCAAGCCCCCGACGAACAGGGCCGCAGCCGCGTTCGCAACGGCCAAGTCACGGGCGAGCGCGATCTTCGTGCCAGATTCGCTCGCAAAAACCGCGCGGATCAGCGCCGCGTTCGACTTCGCATTCCCGCCGCGCAATTGTTGTAGGTCGCTAGCCCGCGGCAACCCGAAATCTTCGGGTTTAATTGTGAACGTTCGCACAAGACCATCGCTTGCCTCAGCGACGGTCGTGCTGGCCGTAGTCGTCACTTCGTCCATGCCGTCCAGACCGTGAACCACCCATGCGCGTTCGCTCCCGAGCGCCACCAGCGTGTGCGCGAGTGGCTCAAGCAACGATTCGTGCCAGACGCCGATCACCTGGCACGGGGCACCGGCCGGATTCGTTAGCGGGCCGAGCAGATTAAAAGTCGTGTGGACGCCGAGCTGCCGCCGGATTGTCGCCACGCGCCTCGTCGCCTGATGATAAAGCGGAGCAAAAAGAAAGCATATCCCTTCTTCATTGAGGCATTCCTCGGACAGTTTGCGCTCCGCTTCGACACGCACGCCAAGTTCCGCCAGCACATCAGCGCTGCCGGAAAGCCTGGTTGCGGCGCGACTGCCATGCTTCGCGACTGGCAATCCGGCGCCTGCGCAGACGAACGCCGCCGCGGTCGAAACGTTGAACGTTTTCGCGTAGCTCGAGCCCGTGCCGGCTGTATCGATGAAACGCGAATGCCGGCAACGAATTCGCCCCGCGCGCGAGCGCATCGCTTCCGCCATTCCGGTCAGCTCATCGACCGTTTCGCCTTTGACGGCCAGAGCCACGAGGGCGGCGCCGATCTGTGCATCGCTGGCGCATTCATCCATGGCCGCGCCGAACAATCGTGCGGCATCTTCCCGCGATAAATCCTCCCCGCGCATCAGCCGCACGAGCAAAGCGCGCACCGGCGAATCAGCGGCTTTTTCGTCCACCCGCGCAGGAGTCGGCAGCAGCCACGAGGGGCGACGGCGGCTGTTCGGTTCGGCCGCGCTCATGAGTTCGCGAGGGCGAGCGCGCGAGCAATGGCGCGCGCCTTGTTCACTGTTTCTTCGTACTCAGCGCACGGATTCGAGTCGGCCACGATACCAGCACCCGCCTGAAAGTACGCCTTGCCATTTTTCAAAACCGCGGAGCGCAGTGTAATGCACGAATCCAGATTGCCGTCGAACCCGATGTAACCGACCGCACCCGCGTAACAGCCGCGCCGCGTTCCTTCCAGCTCGCCGATGATCTGCATCGCGCGAATCTTCGGCGCGCCCGACACTGTGCCGGCCGGGAAAGTCGCACGGATCGCTTCGTAGGCATCGCACTGCGGCCGCAGCTTGCCGGTCACATTCGACACGATGTGCATGACGTGGCTGTAGCGCTCGATGTTCATCAGCTCGGTCACCCGCACAGAGCCGTACTCGGAGATCCGCCCGATGTCATTGCGAGCCAGGTCCACCAGCATCGTGTGCTCGGCGCGCTCCTTCTCATCGGCCAAAAGCTCCGCCGCAAATTGTTCATCCTGCTCAGCCGTGGTGCCGCGCGGCCGAGTACCGGCGATAGGCCGAATCTCGACGGCGCCATGGATCACTCGCACGTGCATCTCCGGCGAACTACCCACCAGAGCGAAATCGTCGCCGAATTTCAGGCAAAACATGTAGGGAGAGGGATTGATGAACCGCAAACAGCGATAGAAGTGGAATGGGTCGCCCTGAAAATCGGTTTCGAACCGTTGCGACAGGACGACCTGGAAGATGTCGCCTGCCGCGATGTACTCCTTGGCGTGTGCAACCTTTGCTTCAAACTCCGCCTGGCTGCAGTTGCTGCGCGGCGGATCTATTGATCTCGTTTGCCCCGTCTCGATTAGCGGCAGCTCGGCGACCCGGCCTAGTTTTGCCACCGTCTGGCTGATCTTCGTGACGGCATCCTCGTAAATCTCGTCCAGTGAACCGTCCTCGCGAAAAACGTTGACCACGATTGTTAAGCTGCGCCGTCGATGATCGAAAACGAGTAAGCTGCTGGTGATCATGAACATCATTTCAGGCAGGCCGAGTTCATCGTGACGAGCCGCTCCTGCTTTTGGTTGAAAGTGCGTACTTACCTCGTAACCAAAATAGCCGACAGCACCTCCGCAGAACCGCGGCAGCGACGGCGACGAAACAAAACGATAGCGCGACATCAATTCGCGCAGCACTTCCAGCGGGTCGCCCGTTCGTTCCAGGCGCCGCTCCCGCCCTTGTTCCCTGATAAGAATTCGGTTCGCCTCCGCTTTCACGACAAGCCGCGGCTCGGCACCGAGAAATGAGAAACGACCGGAGATTTCGTTGCGCTCAGTCGATTCAAACAAGAAGCTGTACTTAGCTTCGCCGAGCTTGGTGAATGCCGATACTGGAGTTTCGCAGTCGGCGATGAACTCGGCCCAAACAGCTATGACGTTTCCGCGGTCTGCGAGTTCCCGGAATTGTTCGCGAGACGGCGCGACCCGCAGTGACGCTCCGGGTATGGCATAATTCATCTAGTTCGCGCCCACCATAAGGAAGTTCGCCAGGATCGCCTTCCCGTCGGGAGTCAGGATTGACTCAGGATGGAATTGTACTCCATGCACCTGATGCTCGATGTGCCGAACTCCCATGATTTCACCGTCTGGAGCCTCGGCGGTGACTAATAAACAGCGCGGCAATGATTCACGGGCGACTGTAAGCGAATGATACCGTCCAGCCTGAAACGGGTTTGGTAAACCGGCCATGATAGAGCTGCCATTGTGCTTGATGCTCGATGCTTTTCCGTGCACCAGTCGCCGTGAGCGCACGATCTTCGCTCCGTAGGCTTCCGCGATACACTGATGACCAAGGCAGACGCCAAGGATTGGAATACGCGGGCCGAACCTGCGCACCAGGTCGCTGCTGATTCCGGCCTGATGCGGAGTACATGGGCCTGGAGAGATACAAATGTGGCTGGGGGCTAGTTGTTCGATTTCCGCTAACGAGATCTCGTCGTTGCGTTTGACTCCGACTTCGCATCCCAGCTCGCCAAAGTACTGGGCGAGGTTGTAAGTGAATGAGTCGTAGTTATCGATTAGTAAAATCATGCCGGAGTAAAACGACGCGTTAGTTCATGCATCGCATTCACCTGCTGCACTAACTCGGCGTACTCTTCCGGAGTAAGCGCCTGGGCGCCATCGGACAGAGCGATATCACGCTGGTTATGTACTTCCACCATCAAACCATCGGCCCCGACGCCAACGGCTGCGCGCGCCAGCGGCGTTACCATGTAAGTGTTGCCGCTGCCATGGGAAGGATCCACGATCACCGGCAGGTGCGAAATGCGCCGGATAGCTGGCACAGCGGCCAAGTCTAGAGTATTGCGCGTGTGCTGCGCAAATGTGCGCACGCCACGCTCGCACAATATCACATTATAGTTCCCCTCGGCCATGATGTACTCAGCGGCCAGCAGCCATTCCTCCAGCGTTGCAGCGATGCCCCGTTTCAGTAGCACGGGCAACTTCGATCGGCCGGCGCGCTTGATAAGTGAGAAGTTCTGCATATTCCGCGCGCCGATTTGAATCACATCGGCGTAACGTTCCACGGTATCCAGGCTGCTCTCGTCAATCGCTTCGGTGACAATACGCAGGCCAAAACTCTCACGAATCTCGCGCAGAATATCCCAGCCTTTGTCGCCGAGTCCCTGGAAGGTGTAAGGAGAAGTGCGCGGCTTATACACGCCGCCGCGAAAAAATCGCGCGCCACTCTTGCACACGGCTTGCGCGACAGCGATGGCCTGGTCCCGGCTCTCGATGGCACATGGCCCGGCGATGATCGCAAACTCCGCGCCGCCGATTTTCGCGCCAGCGACATCGACCACTGTCTTTTCCGGTCGCAGATCAAGCGTGATCAGTTTGTAGGGTTTCGTGACCCTGATCACTTCTGCCACCCCGGCCAGGTGTTCGAACCTTCGTCCGTCGATCGCGGCGGTATTGCCGGTGATACCGATCGCCGTCCTTGTCGCGCCGGGCAAGGGATGTGGCCGAAGACCAATTGCGCGCACCGTCTCCAGGACGGCATCCACTTCCGCCGGCGTTGCGGCGGCTTTCATAACGATCAGCATAGTTAAAAGTTAAATGGTTCGGTAAAGTAAATGGGCGGACATCGTGATCGTACTAATCACGAAGGGGCAGAAGATGGTTCTTCCGGAGCTATTGCGCCGAAAGAAACGTTATTGTGAGCTGCGCCAATATCCGCCGAGGCCGTGTGACACGCGGACGAGGAAAGAATCGAGATAGCGCACCCCGCGAACAAACACGCGCCTGCGATTCGAGGCAAGACAAATTTTTGCGTTTGTTCTACCGGAAGTAAAAGCACGACACATCTACGTAGGTACAAACCGATAAAAGAACAGTGTTTTACGCTCGCCGCTCGACTTTGGATGCAACTAAATTTTCTCAACCCTGAAGCAGCGCGCCAAAAGTAGTTCATCGCAGAACCGTTTTGTTTCTTTGCATCCAGCCACGGGCGGCTCCGCGTATCAGTATAGCTCAGGCCAAGTGCCCGGGAACGCAGAAAGGATATTGTATGTCACTACGCCGCCTTGCCATGGTTGTTTTCGGGATTTCGGTCGCGCTCTCTGTGGCGCGGGCAGATGACGTCCTGCGAATCACAGAAACGGGAGAAGGTTTCAACGACCTTAGCGCGACCTACAACGGCGCTCCACTTACTGTCAGCTTAAGTGGGACGCCAGATGCCTGGACCGTTCAGCTGCCGAACGGTTATGTTTTCAACAGCAATGTGATTGGCCAGGGAGTCTTTTTGAACGAGCCAGAGAGCACGTCCTTGTTCGATCAGGTCAATGTTCCACGGGCAAACTTCCTTACCTGGATCAGCGATATTCCGGCCACTGGCGCAATAGGGACCAACACGTTTACTTTCAACGGCGCAGGCACGGGACCGGATGGCAAACATTTCGACCTGATCGTGGCGAACTCCGGTTCGCGAGTGCCCGATACTGGTTCCACCATGGCGCTCCTGGCCGCCGGGCTCGGCGCGATCGCAGTCGTGGCGCGCAAGCGCATTCATCGAGGAGAATTTATCTAAGGGGCAGGTGCTCCGTTAGTAAAGAGTAGAAAGGGAAAGAATGAATCTAGAAGAAATCACGAAGGAATTACAAACAAGGGGAACAAACCGTCGCCAAGTCTTAAAGCGATTGGGGCTTGGAGCAGCGGGATTGGCTGGCGTCAACCTGCTTACTTCCATAGCTAAGGCAGCCGACCGCGACGGCGATGCAAGCAGCAGCAGCAGCAACCAGGACGTTACCGTCCTTCAGTTTGCACTTAACCTGGAATATCTCGAAGCGGAATACTACACCTACGCGACAACAGGTCACGGCATCGAAGCTTCCGGGATAGGTGTTTCGGGACAGGGCACGCCCGGTCCGACGCTAGTCAAGTCAAATCCCAAAGTACCGTTCAAGGATCCAGACGTGCGGCAATACGCGCTGGAGATCGCGAAGGACGAACGCAATCACGTCAAGTTCATTCGCACCGCATTGCAGTCGTTTGGAATTACTCCTGCGGCCAAACCGACGATCGATCTTGACAATAGCTGGAACGCCTTAGCTAAAGCAGCGGGAATCGCAAATAGCTTCGACCCATTCGCGGATGACGTGAACTTCCTGCTTGGCTCCTTCGTTTTCGAAGATGTCGGCGTAACTGCTTACCATGGTGGGGCAACCTTGTTGTTCAACCGCACCGTGCTCGGCGCGGCCGCGGGCATTCTCGGCACGGAAGCGTACCATGCCGGGATCATCCGTGAACAGTTATACAGCTACCACAACAAGCAAATCGATGGCATCGTGCAGAAGATCTCAAACGCTCGCAAAATGCTTTCCGGCGCAAATGATGATCAGGGGATAGTGATTGACGGCATGGCTAACCTCGTGCCGACGGACAACAATGGTATCACTTTCGCGCGAAGCGTTCGGCAGGTGCTGAACATTGTTTATTTCGCGCAAAACGCGACGCGGGGCGGCTTCTTCCCGAACGGCATTAATCTCCCCAGCTAGTTAGTCAAGGTAGTGGCGGATAAAGAACAGCCGGGGCCTAAGCTCCGGCTGTTTCGCCGTACTATTGGCGAAGAAGCTGCCTGCGACGCGAGCGCCTGGTGCCATGTAGCTTTGAGTTACTGCCCGCGCGAACGTACTGGCAAATAGTTGAAAGAAGTGGAGTTCTTCTTGCTATTGGCCAACAGATCATCTAAGCCGTCAGCTGTTGCCTAACTATCAGGAATCTCAGCAAGCGACAGACCACGCGTTAATAGCTCGCGTGGCGCGGGGCGACGAAACTGCCTTCGCCGCTCTGTATGATCGGCTGAGTGGCCCGCTTTACTCATTCGCCGTGAAGATCCTGGGCAATACTACAGATGCCGATGACGCCCTCCAGGAAGCCTGTGTCCAGATTTGGCGGCGGGCTGCTTCTTACGACGCCGACAAGAGCAGCGTATTTAGCTGGGCTGTGCTGATCACCCGGAGCAAGGTAATAGATCACCTGCGGGCGAAAGGCCGCAAGCAGAAACTCGTCGATGACATACTGGAGAGTAGTGAAGCCGTTGGTGTTAGCACTGCATCTGCTACTGAAAGTGCATCGGATATAGTAGGGAGAAGTGACGAGGCCCTTAAGGTGCAGGCGATACTAGCTCAATTGCCCGCGGAACAACGCCAGGCGATTGAGCTGGCGTTCTTCGCTGACCTGACTCATCACGATGTTGCCCAAAAGCTTGGTGAACCTCTTGGCACAATTAAGGCGCGGATTCGCCGTGGATTATTGAAGGTACGGGACGCACTGCATAGATCGCCAACGGTATGATCTCGCACGAGCTACAGGAACAGGCTGCTTTGTATGCGCTCGGTGCGCTGGATGCGCATGGGGCGGCGGAGTTCGAGCGGACGCTTCAGGCTAATCGAGACCTGCAACAGCTTGTGCGCGAACTTCGCGATTCAGTCGGCGCGATGGCATATGCAGCTGCGCCTGCGGTCCCGTCCAGTGAGTTACGGGAGCGTGTCCTGGAGAAAGTCGCGGCCGAAGCCCGGCGGCGGCAACTTCCGCGTGAACACAAGCAGGCATTAACGTGGTTGCCATGGGCAATCGCTGCCTGCCTTGTCGCAGCGTGTTGCGCCCTGCTCGTTAACCGCGCTCAGCTGAAGCAAACCGCAGTTGCATTGGGCCGCCGCGCGGCCGCGGCTTCTGCCGAACGCGACCAAGCGGAGAAAGCCGCTGCCGAAAACCGGCAGAGAGCGGAAGCTGCACAGTCGCAAATAGTACAACTGCGAGCAGAGCGGGATGCGCTCACAGCCAAGATCAGTCAAGTAGAAGAGCAGAATAACTCCGCGCGAATAGAAGCGGCCAAGCTCACCGCAGATCGCAACGCGCTGCAGGACAGGCTTGCCGCTCTGGAGCGTAATGCTAGTGTTGTTGTCGCGACACTTAACTCGAAGTTGCGGGAGGCTCCCGAAGCGTTTGCCACGCTCGTCTGGGATGGTGAAAAACAGCAGGGCGTACTTCGAACAAATGATGTTCCGGCGACTGCCGGCAACCAGGATTATCAGCTCTGGATCGCCGATCCTCGATACAAGGACCCGGTGAATGGCGGAGTCTTCAGTGTGGGTAAAAATGGAAAGGCGGAATACGTCTTTAAGCCGAAGCAGCGCATCACTTCGGCAACTGCCTTTCTCGTTAGCTTGGAACGCAAAGGCGGCGTCACCAAAGCGGAAGGTCCCATCGTTCTCGCGAGCAAATAGCCTTCGCGCGGAAGCAACATGCCAGGCGAGCGTTCGGACGCTCCGCTGATTAGCTAAACCAGCGCGCCACCGCAGCTTGAGCCTGCGCCGGCGGTGCAACCGAAGCAATGGTCACCCGTCAGGACTTCACGCGTCTCGACGCTGGTGTGCACGATTTCCCATAGGTGCAGCGAGCCGTTTGCACCACGCCAGTTCAGCTTCAGCATCTGGTTAAAGTCACAATCGAATACTTCGCCTGTCCAGCTCACGCTGATGGTATTACGGCACATCAAGCCGTTAACAGTAGCAGCGTTGAAGTTGTCGATGAGTAACTGCATGTACTCATCGAGTTTATTGTTGTGCCGTAAGTACGAGGCAAAACGTGCGATCGGAAGATTAGTAATGGTGTAAAGCTTGTTGAATACTATTCCGAAATGCTCCTTTAGCTCGCGCTTGTAGTCCGCTTCGAGTTGTTCCTGCGGACCGGGCAGGAATGCGCCATTGGGATTGTAAACCAAGTGCAGGGGAAGATCATCGCGCAAGCCGTAGCCGAGTGAGTTAAGTAGCTGCAGACCTTTGATGCTGGCATCGAACACGCCTTCGCCGCGTTGTGCGTTCACGTTCTCCGGCGAGTAGCACGGCATTGAAGCGATCACTTCAACTTTGTGTCTGGCCAGAAACTCCGCGACGCCTTCATAGCCTGGTTGAAGCAGGATCGTTAAATTGCACCGGTCAATGACGTGACGGTGAAGAGCTTTCACCTTTTCCACAAGATAGCGGAAGTCAGGAACCATCTCCGGCGCGCCTCCGGTAATATCCACCGTGGGAATATCCGTCTGATCAAGCCACTCGATGATGCGATCCATCGTGTCGCGCGCCATGATCTCCTTGCGCTTGGGCCCGGCATTCACATGGCAATGAACGCAAGTGAGATTGCACAGCTTCCCCACATTGATCTGCAACACTTCCGTGCGCGTGTGACGCAGCGGCAGGAAATGGGCGGCGAGCTGTTGCGCGAAACGGTTCACGCCCGGTAGCCGGTGCGGAAAAAGGCGCGGTAAATTGCGCCCCCGATGAGGCCTCCCACGATCGGCGCAATAATGTAAACCGTTAGCCACCCGAGGCCGTTGGTGCTGAAGGGCACACCGCGCCAGCCGGCTAGTGAAGAGAAAACGCGCGGAGCCAAATCGCGCGCTGGATTGAAGCAGGCCATGGTCAGCGGACCGAGCAGTGAGATCAAGATCGTCACCGTTAACCCGATGGTCGCGGCGGTGAGAATCTGTGGGCGCGTCAGATTGCGCTCGTCCGTCGAGCCAAAAATCACGAGCACAAGAATCGCCGTGCCGACCACTTCAGCGGTGAACGCTCGCGCCGGAGTCATCATCGCACGCGACGCATCAGTCAGCGCTTTGCCGCCGGGATTCGGAAAAAATTCACCGAAGACCATGGCGCTCGCTTCGCTGCCGGCCTCCCCACGCGTGATGTTGTTCTTCGCTTCATAGCTTTGCAATGCGCCGGCGAAGAGGAAGTACAGCAACGCCGCCGCCGCGAAAGCTCCGAGCATCTGCACGATGATGTACGGAATGACGAGACGCGCTGGAAATCGCGCCCATGCCGCCGAAGCGATCGTCACCGCGGGGTTCAAGTGCGCGCTGCTGAGTGATCCGGTGAGATAAATGGCCGTGGCGATTCCAATTCCCCAGACGATCGCGACCTGAAACACGCCGACTTGCGCATTCACCGTCACGGCGGCTGCCACACTCCCGCAACCGAAGAAGACGAGCAGGAAAGTGCCAAAGAATTCGCCGATCGCCCATTTAGGAATCGGCGTACGCGCAATGTCGGCGCTCACGTGCGGCGGCGGCTCGGGGCGCGTCGCCCGCATGGTGCTTTGCGCCATAACGCTCAGCAGCAACCGCCGTCGCAGCAACTGCTGGCCTCGGTCGTCACTTTGTAATCCTGGCCTTTGGTTTCTTTCGGATGCCGAATGGAGGTGCGCGAGCAGTCGAACGGTTTCGCCTCGCTTAACGGAATCTCGTTCAACGGATCGACAAACTCGAAGAAACCGCGGTAAGGCGCTTTCTTGTAGAGGTTGTAGGTCTTATCACAAACTGCGTAGCGCACTCCGCGTTCCATGCGGTGATTGTCGTCATCGAGAACTTCACGGAATGGGCCGCGGTAAATCACCGCCTGGTTGCGCTCAACACAGGGACCCTGCTTGCCTTTGAAGGCTTCCACCATGACCGAGCGGAACTCGATTCCTTCCACTGTTTGCCACGGCGTCTCGTCACGTTTAAGAATCTGGATTCCGTAGAAGCCGGCATCGCTGAATGCTTTCAGGAAGCCTTGTTCGGTCAGCGCGCCGGAAATGCAGCCGCTCCAGAGCTGCGGATCATTTTGTAAATGCTCCGGCACTTCTTCGTCGCTCACGATGTCTGAGATCACTGCGCGACCCCCTATCCGCAGCACGCGGAAAATCTCCTCGAAGAGTTGCCGTTTCGATTTCGGCTCGACCAGGTTCAGGACGCAATTCGAAACGACGACATCAACTGAATCGCTCGCCACCAATGGGTGTTTCACGCGAAGATCCTGCGCAAGCTCGTCAGCGCGGAGGAAAGACGCGGCATCGGTAATCGGGCGCGCTTTTAACTCGGCATCGAGCCGTTCCAGATCGAGCGCCAGATCCTGGATGCGGCCTTTCCGGAATTCGGCGTTGTTGTAACCGACGCGCTCGGCCACGACCGGCGCGTTACGGCGCGCGACTTCCAGCATCTCATCAGTCATGTCAATGCCGATGACTTTACCTTTCGCGCCGACAACCTGCGCCGCGATGAAGCAAATCTTGCCTGTGCCGCTCCCGAGATCGAGCACTGTCTCGCCCTCGCGCAAGTAACGGCTGGGATCACCGCAACCGTAATCGCGATCGATTACTTCCTGCGGAATGGCTTTGAGTAAATCGGAGTCGTAATCGACCGGGCAACAAAGTTTCGCCTCGGCGTTTTTGGCTCCGGCGGCATAGCGGTCGCGCACTGCTGCTTCTGCGTTGAGTGTGTTCATTTGGGATTAAAAGCGACGGCCGATTGGTTCGGCGCACAATGGTGTCAAAGGATTACGGATTGCGGTGAAACGTGGATGCCAACAAACGCGCTGTTCACGACGAAGATTCCAAAAAAACGGCATCCGGATCCGTTGGCGCGCCGTACTTGATCTAACATGCGCAAGAATTTTGCTCTGGTCCTTCTCCTGCTCGTCTTCGCCACTCAATTCGCCCGTGGCACTCCGAGCGGCCTGAATAATATTCCGACAGCCGACACCGCTCCGCAGGGAACATTCGTGCTGCAAGTTTACAGCACTGTCGGCGCGGAACGCGACAGCGACTTCAACATCGGATTTAAGACCGGTTTGGAAGTCGATCCGCTGCGCTTCGAATTTGGCGCGGACAGCCACCTTTACCCGGGTGTGGACGGCCCGGTGGTTCTGCAAGGGAAGGTCGCCTTTCCCTTCGGTGACCATTTGCCGACGATAGCCGCCGGCGTTGCGAATGACGCTTTTACCGAATCGGAAAGAAATCGCAGCGGTCAGCCATTCGGGTATGCGGTCGTGACGGAAGATCTTGGCCTCCTGCGAGTGACGGCAGGTTGCGGCGTGCAGAATGGTGACGCGCTGCCATTCGTCGGACTTGATCGGACCTTCAAAATCTCCACGCCAAATCCGCAGTCAGTCGCAGGCGGCGCAGGCCGTGGGCCAGGCAGCGGTGACCGCAACGCCGCGCTTGTCACGCGCGATCTTTTCACGCTACGGGCGGATGCCATCGAACAACATGGAGGAGACTGGCTTTACTCAGCCGGTGTCCTCGTGCCGGTTTTCAAATATTTCGTCATCGAGACGTGGGGAAATTTCCCCAGCAACGGTGCGCCGCCTTCCGTGACGTTAAAAGGCGATCTCGTCTTTTCCTTCTAGCGTTCTCAAACAGCGAGACAGCTGGCCGGAGAAGCGCGACGCAGCCTGGCAGGTGGTTTTCGGAGCGCGTTCGCGCCTTCAACAACTCCGGTAGCGTCAGCAAACGTTTCATGAGCGTCCGGTTTTTACAAAGATTCGGCATCTCTCAACTGATCGGCGGCGGATTACTGCCACTATGATCAAACGGTACTTAACACTTACGGCATTCTGTCTCGCGACGGCATCCGTTCTCATCGGCGCAGAAAACCCAACGGTTGGTGGCGCGCCCATGTATCCCGACAAAAATATTGTCGAGAACGCAAGTAATTCGAAAGATCACACCACGCTTGTCGCGGCTGTGAAAGCGGCGGGACTGGTGGATACCCTTTCCGGCAAGGGGCCATTTACGGTGTTCGCGCCGACGAATGAGGCGTTTGAAAAGCTGCCTTCCGGGACAGTCGATACTTTACTTAAACCTGAGAACAAAAAGAAGCTTGTCGGCATTCTCACTTACCACGTAGTAGCTGGGAAGCTTACGTCTGCCGATTTGGCGAAGAAGATCAAGAACGGCGGGGGCAAAGCTCATCTAAAGACAGTCAATGGGGAGAGCCTCACGGCGAAAATGGATGGCGATGATATCGTGCTTACCGACGCGAAGGGTGGCATGGCGAAAGTCACGATCGCCGACGTCATGCAATCAAACGGCGTCATTCATGTCATCGATTCAGTCCTGATGCCCTAGCAGCGGTGCATGCATGGGCGGTAAGAGACTCGCCGCCTGTGCTTCTGCACTTAGCGACGCAATCATGATGAAACGTTCTGCGATTTTTCTTTGCATCCTCGCCGTGCTGCTGGGATGCGTTTGCTTTTTCCGCGCGCATGCGGGCAGTGCTGTAGCGACAGCTCCGGCGCAAGATATGAGCCCAGTACAGCCGACAATTGCTGACCTTGCACCCGTTTCCCCGATCACCAAGTCAGACGACGAATGGCAGCGGCAGCTCACACCTGCGCAATTCGCCGTGATGCGAAAACATGCCACCGAGCGCGCCGGCTCCAGTCCTTTGCTCGATGAGCACCGGCATGGAATTTTCCACTGCGCTGCATGCGATCTTCCGCTCTTTGCCAGCGACGCGAAGTTTGAGTCGGGAACTGGATGGCCGAGCTTCACCAGGCCATTCGTTGCCGCGAATGTGGCGACTTCGGAAGATCGAAGTTTCTTCGCCACGCGCACTGAAGTCCACTGCGCGCGCTGTGGCGCGCACCTGGGCCACGTCTTCGACGATGGTCCACCGCCACCTGGCTTGCGCTACTGCATGAATGGCGCCGCGCTCAAATTCGTGCCGCGCCCGTAAGCCGTTGTTGCTTAGAATTGCAGCAGCGGCGAGCAGAACGGCGTTTTCTGCTATGCTGGTGCCACCATGAAAATGGTTCCCGCAGCTTTGCTCGTGCTCGTGGCTGCGGGTTTGTTCGGGCTTGAACGGTTCTTCCCTTTGCGAGAGGAGCGAGGGTTTCTGCTCTCCCGCTTACTGGTCAATCTCGCGATTGCAGCTTTGACGTTCACCGCCGCGTTCACGCTGGTGCAACCGGCGGCACATCGCGCGCTGCATTGGGCCGCGGAGAAGCCATTCGGGCTCGTGCACGTAATCCCGATGCCCGCCGCTGCCCAGTTCATCCTGAGTTTCCTGCTCATGGACCTGATTTTCTACTACTGGCACATGGCTAATCATCGGGTGCCGTTTCTCTGGCGTTTTCACAATGTCCATCACAGCGATCCGGAACTGGATGTTTCCAGTGCGTTCCGCTTCCACTTTGGCGAGATGGCGTTCTCGGCGGCAATGAGCGCGCTGCAGGTAAGCATCATCGGTATTTCCGCGGGCGCGTTTTTTCTATATCAGATGGCGTTCCAAGCCGAGGTATTGTTTCACCACAGTAACTGGCGTTTGCCGATCCGACTCGAGCGGGCCTTGAGCAAGGTGATCGTCACGCCGCGGATGCACGGAATTCACCATTCGCAGGTGCACCGTGAGAATAACTCGAATTTCGGCACGATTTTTAGTTTTTGGGATCGGCTGCATCGCACGCTTGGCCTGAACATTCCGCAATCGGAGATTGTCATCGGCATTCCGGGATACTCGCAGCCTGGCGACAACAACGTGATCAACGCGCTTTCGCTGCCTTTCCAGAAACAGCGCGATTACTGGCGGCGACCGGATGGAAGCCTGGTTGAGCGCGCGTCAGTTTCGGGATTAAATCCGACGCAGCTCGCCGAATAGGCTTAGGAGGTTACCTCCGCGCTGGTTCGAAGTGCGGCGCGCGCAATCTTCGTCACCCAGATTGTCACGAACACCGTTGCCCCCAGGCCAAGGCTGAGAAACGTCCAGTATTCCCAGCCATGTTTCGCCCCCGCGGTGGCCACGACGCCGGCTTTGCCAATCGTTCCGACGTAAACGTAAAGCACTGTGCCCGGCAGCATCCCAATCCAGCTCGCGAAGAAGTAGGGCCAGAATCGCACGGCGGTGATTCCGTAGAAGTAATTGCCGATGCTAAACGGGATTAGCGGGCTAAGTCGCAGCAGGAAGATGATCTTCCAACCCTCTTTGCCAATCGCCCGGTCAAGCGCGCGGAATCGCTGGTTTCTTTTTGTTAGTGATTCAATCATGCCGCGCGCGACAAAGCGCCCAAGAAGGAACGCGAGCGCCGCGCCGAGGATTGAGCCGAGAGACACCGCAGCCGTGCCGAGAAGCAGACCGAAGGTGAAACCAGCCGCGAGGGTAAGTGGCCAGCCGGGAAGAAAGAGTATGGTGTCGAGCGCATAAACGACCACGAACGCGAAGAAGCCGAACGCGCCAAGCTTGGCAGACCAGGCGCTGAAAGATCGCAGCCACTCGACAATCGGAAGAAGCCGCGCAGCGGCGAGAAGACAGACCACCACTGCGGCGATGGTGATCCACTTCCACGAACTTTTCATAATCAACGCATTGTCATCCGGCCGATCGCGCTCTCCGGTAAACCCACGCGAAAACCTTTTTCGCAGCCGGTGTCAGTCGCGTTCTGTTGTACTGATCGCCGGCTTTGCGCGCCAGTTCCGCCAACGTCGGATAGATGTGAATCATTGACGCCATTCGGCCAAGGCCTATCCCCGCGTTCATCGCGACGATGAACTCGTGCAGTAACTCGCCGGCATGCGGCGCCACAATTGTCGCCCCAAGAATCCGGTCAGATCCTTTGCGGGTCAGGATCTTCGCGAAACCAGCTTCTTCGCTCTCGACCACGGCGCGGTCTACGTGCGCGAGATCGACCCTGAACGAATCGTATGGAATGGCCCGCTGTCGCGCCGCGTTTTCACCCAACCCGACGTGTGCCACCTCGGGATCTGTAAAGGTGCACCCCGGGACGACCGACCAGTTCACCTTTTGCCGGAGTAATTGCAGCGGCATGAGAACATTTCGAACAACCACGCGCGCGGCGAAGTCGGCCGTGTGGGTGAACTTGAACTCGTTAGCCACATCGCCGGCCGCGTAGATGTGCCGCTGCGAAGTTTGCAGGTATTCATTCGTCTCAACGCCAGCCTGCCCGAACTTCACCCCAGCTGCCATGAGGTTCAGCGCGGACAAGTTCGGAGTGCGACCGGCCGCGATTAAAAGCGCTTCACCGCAAATGCACTCACCGGTTTCGAGTTGAACAATCGTTCGGCAGTTCGCCCTCGAGATTCGCGTCGCCTTCGCGTTCAATCGCACTTCGATTTCTTCTGCCTGGAACTGCCGGTGAAGGAATTGCGCGACGTCCGAGTCTTCGGCGGGCAGCAACTGCGCCGTCCTTTGGATTATCGTGATCTTCACACCAAGGCGCGCAAAAGCCTGGCCCAGCTCGCAGCCGATCGGGCCCCCGCCGAGGACAATCATGCTCGCGGGCTTGCTGTTCAGCCGATCGAAAATCGTCTCGTTAGTGAAATACGGGACGGCGTCGATCCCTTCGACGGGCGGAATGGTGGCGCGACTGCCCGTCGCGATAAGGAAATTGCGCGCGCGCAATCGCGCTTCGCCGACTGCCACCTCGTACGGCGAAATAAAATGCGCTTCCCCGCGGAAAACATCTACTCCCAATGATTCGAAGCGTTCCTGCGAGTCGTTAGGAGCGATCTGCGCTCGGCGCGCTCGCACCCGTTCCATCACCTCCGCGAACTCGAATTGCGGCTCACTCGGCCGCAGTGCCCATTTATTCGCATGGCGGAAGCGCTGCGCGAGGCGCGCGGAAGAGATCAGCGCCTTGCTCGGGACACAGCCGAAGTTCAGGCAATCGCCGCCCATTTTGTTGCGCTCGATAAGCGCGACGCGACCGCCGAGGCCCGCTGTTCCCGCCGCGGCGACGAGCCCGGCGGTGCCGGCACCAATTACAATAAGGTTGTAAACACCGGCGCCTTTCGCTTGCCTCATCTTACCGGAAAACTACGCGTCTGATGGAATGCTGGACTCGTAGGACTCAATGTTTATTGCATGAAGGCACTGACGATCATCCTGTTCTTACTGGTCGCGGCGGTCGCAAGCATCGCGCGCGCGCAACAAAACGCGACGGGCGAAAACGTGCAGGTCCGCGCGGGGATCAGGCACGACGCCTTCGACGCGCTGCTGAAAAAGTACGTCAATGAGCAGGGCCTGGTTGAGTACAACGGGTGGAAAGAAAATGCCGCTGACCTGAGCGCGCTCGATGAGTACCTCAAGCAGTTCGCGCCGGCTGCTTCGCCGGCGGCGAGCGGGAATGAGCGCGCGGCCTCGCTGGTCAACGCCTACAATGGCTTCGTGCTGCAATGGATTCTGAAAAATTATCCTACCGAAAGCATCTGGCAGCTGAAGAACTCGTTTAAAGCGAAGCGGAATGCCGTTGGCGGCGGGATGTACTCGCTGAACGACATCGAGAACGGTGCGTTGCGTCCCGCGATCGGCTGGCGCGCGCACGCGGTGCTGGTTTGTGCGGCGCGGAGTTGCCCGCCGCTGCAACGCGCTGCTTATACCGCCGAGAATTTCGCGGAGCAAAATGCCGGCGCTTTTCGCGCGTGGCTGGCGCGGGACGACCTAAACCGGTTTCTGCCCGGGCAAAAACGGGTGGAAATCTCGAGCATTTTTAAATGGTTCAGCGGCGACTTTGATCAGGTCGGCGGGGTGGCGAAGGTGCTTGGCATGTATGCGCCCGAGAACGTGCGCGCGTTTGCCGGCAGCGGCGAGTACGAAACCAGATACCTGTCTTACAATTGGGGCTTGAACGACCAGGGAGCGCACGGCCGGCATTACAGCAAAGCAAATTTGATCTTCGATTTTCTGAAGTAGGCTGGCGAGGTGCCGGCGGAGCTGCGGGGCGAAAGCATTTCCATCATTGTGCCGGTCTGCAATGAAGCTGCCGGAATCGGTACTTTTTTGAAGCGCCTCCGTGAACGCGCGCCAGCGGCGGAGCTCATCGTGGTTGATGGCGCGAGCGATGACGGCACCGCACAAATCGCCGCGGCGTTATGCGATCAGCTCATCAAAACCGGGCGCGGCCGGGCGCGGCAGATGAACGCCGGCGCGCGCGCGGCGACACGGGAGATTCTTTGGTTTCTGCACGCCGACACGGAGCCGCCGCGCGATTGTGTCCAGCAAGTCGAATCCACGCTGCGCGATCGCCGGGTCGCGGGTGGGTACTTTCGAATTCAGCTGCCGCGGGATCGCATGGTGTACCGGCTGACTGATTCGTTTGCGCATTATGCCGGGAAAGTGCTGCGCATCCGCTGCGGCGACCACGGTTTATTTTGCCGGCGAGAAATGTTCGAGCGCATCGGTGGTTTCCCAGAGGTGGCACTGATGGAGGACGTCGAGTTCTTTCGCGCGCTGCGCCGGTGCGGCAGAGTACGAAGCGTGAACTCGCGCCTGATTATCAGCGCGCGGCGCTATGAAGAGATCGGGCCGGCGAAGCTGACGCTGGCGTATGGTTTGATCGCGACGTTGTATGCCTTGGGCGCGCCGCTGCCGTTGCTCTCGCGCGTTTATCGCCGCACCTGTTCGCTGCCGGCCGCCGATTCAATCGCGGTACTGAACACCTGCGGCTCTCGCAGCAATGTCGCGTCACGCAGCCGTTCCGCGTAAACCTCGCTCCATTTGCGTTCGTTCATGGCGCACATTGGCACTGCCCGCCACTCGCCGTTTTCGCGCACAGCGCCTTTGAAAACGCACGAATCGAGTCGCGCGCGAATGACCGGATCGGCATCGGCGCGGGCGACATCCGCCGCATCCATGAAATTGTGTGTGCCGATCCCAAGCGTGTGCGCATTGCCCGAAACCAGATCGATAAACATCGGCATCGGCATCGCACCCGTGAGGAGCAATCGCGCAAGATGCGCAACCGAGCGCAAAGCGAGCAGCGGATTTTGCGCGAGGACGCCGGCGATGCGCCACGGTGCGGTGCGCGCGTCATCAGTGACGAGCGATAAACCGCCGATCTTCGCCAGTACTTCGCCGAGCAACTGTTTCGTTGCCGCATCGCGTGGGAGCAGTGGGATGTATTTGCCGGTGCGGCGCGAGACGAGGATTGAAGCCCAACTGTTGCAATCCGGGTGACCGAAATGCGTTGCGCCTTTCTCGAGCGCGAGACCTGCGCCTTCGCAAATTTTTTTCCAGACGCGTTCCGGCAGCGCGCGTTGCTTTGAAAAAATGGTGCGGCCGGTGTCGGCCTCAGGCTGGAAGCTGATCATGCGCCAGGTGCGCGTGCGCTCCGGATCAGCCAGATACCAGCGGACGAGTTCGGCGACGTCCTCGATATTCTTTTCCGTGACGGTCAGGCTTAGGGCGTACTCAACTGTTAGTCCGGTGCGGTTGCGAATGTCGCGGGCCAGATTGGTGAACGCCTCGCGCACGGAATGCAGGTCGCGCTCATCGCGGACGCGATTAATGGGGAACGCGTGACGACCAGCCTGCGTCGAATCGATGTGCAAAGAAACCTGGCGCAGTCCGCCTTGGAGTACGAGCGCCTCGAAGAATTGCGAATGCTCGAGCAACGTTTGGCCGTGCGTCATCAACATGGGCACAAGCCCAACCGCGACCGCGTAGCGGATAATCTCGACCAGCTCGTCAGCGCGGCCTGACTTCCAGTAAGCGTCAGCCACATCGCCGCCGGTGATCTGTAACCCGCCGCCGGGCCCCTGGAATCGGCGGTTGGCATCGATCTGCGCCTTCACATCAGCGAGCGACGGAATGGGTACGCGATTCGCGTTTTTCGGAAGATAACAATGCGTGCAGTGGAACGAGCAGTAGCTCGCACCGAGGATAAAACCGCAATGGGTGAGATGCCGCCCCGAGATTTGGTTTGCGGTTTGCAGCTCCGGCGGCAGAGAATTCCAGCGCTCGCGCAACACCCGCGCTTTCTCCGGATCTATCGGCTCCCGGAATGCGCGCCAGCGTTGTTTCCAAATGCTCGATCGAGTACGGCTCTTCATTTGCCGGGAGAAATGTCCGAAGTGATACGCGGGCGGCCGCCTCCCGGTTGCAGCAGCTCCCTGCGATAGTACCAGCGATGCAGGCCCTCGGCTGAAATGCCGCAGCGAAATGCGATGAGAAAAAACAAATTGCGCAGCGTGACGCGCCATGCGCCCTGCTCGATTTGCCGTCGCGGCGAGCTGCGCATGGGAGGATCGAGCAGCACGATCTTGCCCGCGCGCCGAAGCCGCCGGGAGAATTCCACGTCTTCCATAAGGGGAATCGGCGCGAAACCGCCGAGCTGAAGAAATACATCGCGCCGGACAAAAAGGCTTTGGTCGCCGTAGATCGTGCCAAAAGTACGGCTATGGATGCGCTCGAGCGGTTCGAGCCAGCGCAAAAGCGGATGGCGTTCATCAAACTTACGATAAAAACCGCCGCCGATAACGGCTGGGTCCCGCATGGCACGAACGATCGCATCAATGTGCGCGGGCGTGAGGTCCGAATCGACGTGGTGAAAGACGAGTATCTCAGCTTTGGCCGCGGCAGCGCCGAGGTTCATCTGCCGCCCGCGGCTCGGGTGCGGCGATGGACGCCAGCTCAGTTTGGGCGACCCAGCGCGCGGCATCTCCGGCTCATGCTCTGTCACGCCCGCTAAAATGACTTCGCGGACGGCGCCGTGCCCCGCCCAATCCTGTGCACGGCGCAAGGCAGCAGGCGAATCGCGCCAGCACGGCACCACGAGCGAAATCGTTAGTGCATTTGCAGGCCGCGCGTGGTTGAACGGTTCTTGCTCTATAAATCCTCCCCCTTGCAATGATGACACATTCTCTTTTGACCAGCTGAGGCAAGCCCGGCAAATTTGGCCGCCGCAATAAGGTGAAGCATCTCCTGGCGCAATTAGCTGATTTCGTGGAAGCGCGGATCGATTGGATCATCGACCGCTGGCTCCGTGCCGTTGATCGCAGGCCGGACCGTGACAGTGCCGCCAATCTTACGATTCAGCAGCTCGTCGATCACCTGCCGGAATTGTGCAAAGACCTGGCCGAGCGGCTGCGTCACGCTGGGCAGTCGCATGCCGCGTCGGAAAATCATCATGCTCACGTTCATGCGACGCATCGATGGGAGCAGGGTTACCGGCTTGATGAGCTCATTCGCGAAGCGGGCGTGGTCCGCCGCATTGTCACCATCGATTTGCTCCAGGCTTTCGCAGCGGAGACGGCGAACTTCGATGCAGCGGCTGAGATGGAAGCGCGGCGCATCATCGAACATTTTTTCAATGACGTACTCGTGGAATCGGCAGAGCAGTTCTCCGAGGAGAAGGAAGCAGCCCTTCGCGCCAGCCAGCAACACTCGCAGGCCATTCTCGATTCGGCGCTCGACTGCGTCATTGTCATGGGCCAGGACGGCCTAATCAGAGAATGGAACCCAGCTTCCGAACGGGTCTTCGGCTTTAAACGCCAAGAGGTGCTCGGGAAAGAGCTCGCGGCATTGATTATTCCACCGCAGTTGCGGGAGCGTCATCGCCGGGGCCTGGCGCGCTTCCTCGCCACAGGCGATGGTCCATTGCTCGGCCATCGCGTAGAAATAAACGCCATTCGGGCCGATGGCTCGTCGCTGCTGGTCGAGCTTTCCATCGCGGCGTACTTGCTCGAAGGGAGCTGGGTCTTCACCGCTTACCTGCGGGACATCACGGCGCGAAAAGCGGACGAAGAAGCGAGTCAGCGGCTCGCGGCGCTGGTGCGTTCATCCGCCGATGCGATTATCGCGACCAACCCGGAGAATATAATCACGAGCTGGAACGAGGGAGCGCAGCGGCTTTACGGCTACACGGCTGAAGAAGTGATCGGCAAGCCAATCACGGTGATTGTTCCACCGGAGTACTATAACCAGGAGATCGATATTCTTCGGCGCGTCGCTCGCGGCGAGCTGATCGCCCGTTTCCAGACCGTGCGCCTCTGTAAAGATGGACGCCTCCTCGATGTCTCCCTGACCGCGTCGCCCATTCGCGATAAAGACAACAACGTGCTCGGCGCATCGAAAATTGCGCGCGACATCACCGAGCCGAAGCGAGCGGAACGCGCAGCGCAGCTCCTGCTGGCGGTGAACGAAGATTTGTCGCGCCTGTTTAGCCCTGAGGAAATGATGCGAGCGGCGTCGGCGCGGGTCGGTGAATTTTTTGGCGCGAGCCGATGCGCTGTACTCGAGCTCAACCACCAGGCGGAAACTTTTTCTGTCCTGTCTGAATGGCGGCGCGACTCCGCTGCTCGCGAACGTGCCGGGACGCAGCGAATGGCTGAGTACATGGCGCCCGAACTCCGTGCAGCGCTCGCCTCCGGCGCCGTGATCGTGGTCAACAACGTGAACGCCGATCCGCGAACCGCCCCAGCCGCGGAAAAGTACAGCGCGCTCGACATTGCCGCGTATGTCAGTGCGCCTTTCATCAGCCGCGGCGAGGCGAAAGCGGCGCTGGCACTATATCGCGACGCGCCCTACGAGTGGCGCGAGGCTGAAATCAATCTTCTGCGCGAGCTCACCGCACGCGTCTGGTCGCGCATCGAGCGTGCGCGCTACGAGGAAGCGCTCCGCGAAACAAGCGAGCGCTTCCAGACACTGGCGGACAACATCGCGCCGCTGGCCTGGATGGCGGACCCTGACGGCTGGATATTTTTCTATAACAAACGCTGGTTTGAGTACACCGGCACCACTCTGGAAGAGATGCAGGGCTGGGGTTGGGAAAAAGTACATCATCCAGATTACATCGAGCGCGTCACGGCGAAGTGGAAAGACCACCTCCAGCGGGGAGAGCCATGGGAAGATACTTTTCCCCTGCGCTCTGCAGATGGCGAGTACCGCTGGTTTCTTTCCCGTGCCTCGCCTATCCGCGACCGCGAGGGGAAGATCGTGCGCTGGTTCGGAACGAACACTGACTTCGACGACCAAAAGCGCACCGAAGAAGCGCTGCGGCTGGCTCAGCAGGAAGCGGAAGCGGCCAACCAGGCCAAGGACCGATTTCTCGCCGCGCTCAGCCATGAATTGCGCACACCGCTCAATCCGGTCCTCATGTGGGCCTGCGCCGCTCTCGAGGACGATACTCTCGACCCTACCGTGCGCGACGGCCTCAGAATGATCTGCCGCAACATCGAGATGGAAGCGCGCCTCATCGATGACCTGCTCGATCTCACCCGCATCGCTCGCGGCAAGCTGCAATTGCGCCTCCAGCCGTGCGACGCGGGCGCGCTGCTGCAGCATTCCATAGAAATTGTGCGCAGCCAGACGCAAACGAAAGACTTGCGCGTTTCCGTCACGCTCTCGGCCAGCAATCACATAGTCGAGGCTGACCCGACCCGACTCCAGCAGGTATTCTGGAACCTGCTCAAGAACGGCTGCAAATTCGCCCCGGTCGGCGGAGAAATCAGCGTTCGCTCCTACGACAGCGCGCCCGGCGTTCTCGCCCTCGAGTTCGCAGACAACGGGCCAGGCATTGATCCCGCCCTCATGCCCAGACTTTTCGTGGCTTTCGAGCAGGGGACGCGAACCGGCGAAGGACTCGGTCTTGGCCTGGCCATTTCCAAGGGCATCATCGAGGTACTCGGGGGGAAATTGCACGCCCGGAACAAGGAAAACGGCAGCGGAGCTCTTTTTACTGTCGAATTAAACGCCGTGGCTGATGGGCGAATCGCGCAGCCTCATGGCGCGAAGGACGCCGCTTCATCTTTGCCGCAGCAGTTGCGTATTCTAATCGTGGAGGATCATGCCGACACCGCGACGGTGATGCGCAAGCTGCTTGAACGCGCCGGGCACCAGGTCATGGTCGCGAGTACGATGCGCGACGCCATCGCTCTTCTGCACACCGTCGAGCTGGATGTACTCGTCAGCGACCTCGGCCTGCCCGACGGCAATGGCATGCAGATCATGCGCGAGCTAACCAGAATCAGCGATGCAAAAGGCATCGCCATCAGCGGCTACGGAATGGAGGAAGACCGAAACCGCAGCCGCGCCGCAGGATTCTCGGCTCACCTGACCAAGCCTATTGACGTCCACGAGCTCACCAAGACCATCCGGCGAGTGACAGAACCCGCTCACTAGCGGCTGCCAAGACCAGGGAACTGGCGGGAGAAGCCGAGCCCTGCTTCTTCTGCACGGGTGACGAAAACCGCGGCTTATCCGCACTGCAAACAAGTTGCGTGTGGTGACAAGGTGTTCCAAGCTGCTGCCGCGATGAAGTTGCGTGCGGCTGCCGCGATCAGTCTGCTATGCGCGTTTTTCACCGCTCTCACGCTGGCAAGTTCGCCGCAACTGCACGAGAAGCTGCACAACGTAGATGCGCAGCATGAGTGCGCCGCGACCCTGCTGGTTTCGGGTAGTTATCACTCGGCCGGGCCGCCTCCCGTTCTCCTCGAGACGCCAGCGTCGGCCTGGGCACCGGCGTTCTTCCCGCGAGACTTCGGTTTTGCGATTGCGCCTGTTGCTGCCTCCATCCTGGAACACGCGCCGCCAGTTCTCATCTAACGTACGGACTCGCCGCCTTCGCGTGGAACGACGCGTTCTCCGGCTGAGCGGCGTCTCCCGAGCTCTCATCCATGCAGCTCGGCACAGCGAGCTGCGTTCAAGGTTAATTTCTCCCATGAGAACTTTAGATGAAACAATTTTTAGCAATCTCGATTGCGATGCTGAATGGGGCAGGCATCGCTTTGGCGCAGGATGCGGCCAGTCCGTCGCCCAGCCCTTCACCTTCTGCCACTGTTTCCGCCGGAACCGCGACGGCAGAAAACGTCGTTGTGACCAGCCAGGAACTTGATGTCTCACGCGAGCAAATCGTACCTAGTCTCGGCGCTACACGCTATACGGTTGGACCAGATCGCCTGAATCAGCAGGCCCAAGGCGAAGACGCTCCATTTAACCAAACTATCCTGCGTTTCCCGGGAGTAGCTCAGGACTCGTTCGGCCAACTCCACGTCCGTGGCGAACACGCCAACCTCCAGTATCGGATAAATGATGTCTTGCTGCCGGAAGGTATCAGCGGCTTCGGCCAGGAGCTATCCACCCGGTTCGCTGACAACGTCTCATTGATTACTGGTGCGCTGCCGGCGCAGTTTGGCTTCCGGACTACCGGAGTGATCGATGTCCACACCAAGACAGGCGCGGAGTTCGCCGGAGGCGAAGCTTCCGTGCAGGTGGGCAGCTTCGATACGGTGATGCCGAGCTTCGAATACGGCGGAGTAACTGGTCAACTTGCCTATTACCTAACCGGCAGCTATCTGCACAACGGGATCGGCATCGAAAATCCTACTCCAAGCGATTCTCCTATTCACGATAACACCGACCAATTCAAAAGCTTCGATTACTTCTCCTATATCATCAACGATTCCAGCCGGTTCGTTCTCATGCTGAGCGGTAACTACAGTAACTTTCAAATACCAAATACGCCGGGATTGACCCCCTCTTTCGTCGCAATTGGCCGAAGTACCTTCGATTCAGCCAAACTGGACCAAAATCAGGCGGAAAATTCCGCGTACGGCATTCTCACTTACCAGAAGAAGTCGGACGTGTTCAACCTGCAGGCCTCTCTATTCACGCGATACAGCGGTGTGCTGTTCCGGCCCGACGACACAGGAGATCTCCTATTCAACGGCGTCGCTTCACGCGTCGATCGCGAGATCTACACGAATGGCGCTGAACTGGACACGAGCTATAGGCTCGACGAGCGAAATACGTTTCGAGCCGGTTTCTTTGTCAACGGGTCGGACGCTTCTGTCGCTACCGTTACCTCGGTTTTCCCTGTCGATGCTTCCGGTAATCAGACCAGCGACATCCCACTCCGCATCGTCGATAATTCCACACTAGGCGGATACTTTGCCGGTATTTATTTACAGGACGAATGGAAACCGTTCGATCAGCTCACGATTAATTTCGGCGGCCGCTTCGACCTGGCAAAAACGGTCCTTGCTGAATCGCAGTTCAGCCCCCGCATTAACATCGTTTATACTCCCCGGGATAAAACAGGTCTGCACGTTGGCTATGCCCGATACTTCACACCGCCGCCACTGGAGAATGTCGATCAGAGCACAATCGCGAAATTTGCTGGAACGACGAACGAATCCGCCATCTCGCTCGACTCGCCAGTAAAAGCAGAGCGCGCGCATTACTTCGATGCCGGCGTCACGCAGAAGATCGGCGATGGTTTCCAGATCGGACTCGATGGCTTCTACAAACAGGCGCGGAACGTTCTGGACGAGGGTCAGTTTGGTCAGGCCCTCATCCGTTCATCCTTCAACTATCGCCAGGGCGAAATCTACGGCGGCGAGCTTACCGCCAGCTATACTCACGGCGGATTTTCCAGCTATCTGAACGTCGGCGGCGAACACGCCCAAGGCAGGCACGTCAGCTCCGCCCAATTCCTTTTCGATCCCGATGAGTTGGCGTACATCAGAAACCATTGGGTCTTTCTCGATCACGATCAGCGCGTCAGCGGCTCCGGTGGAGTGAGCTACAGTTGGAATGACTGGACGTTTTCCGCCGATGCTCTTTACGGCAATGGCCTCCGGCGCGGCTTCGCCAACACGCAGAAGAATCATTCCTACGAAACGCTCAATCTAGGCGTGGAGAAGCGGCTTGCGCTCGGCGGCCGTCAGGCCATCAAAGTCCGCTTCGACGTGACTAACCTGCTTGATAAGACCTACGAACTTCGCGATGGCAGCGGCATCGGTGTCGGCGCGCCTCAGTTCGGCCAACGGCGCCGGTTTTACGGAACTGTCGCGTTTGATTTCTGAAATGCGAACGGCGATGCAGAGGCGAGTGGCGTTTTCGGCGACGCTACTCGTTGGGCTGGTCGCAATCCGATCTTGCGAACAAGCTCCAACTCGCAGGATGGGACATCAGCCGGAGTGGCGTCTCAAAAATCGGAGCACGTCTGTCGAACGTCGAGACAAAGTGCTGTTCTATCTGGCGGAAGTGCTGAAGATCGCCGTACAAGATCTGTTTCCGCCACGCACGCCAGGCAATCGCATCGACGACTTCATCGAGAATTGGAGACAACGCGGTTCTGACGCGGCCCATGGAAAATTTGCTATAGTCGACTCTGCACAACTTCGGTAATTCGATGCAAGTACCCGCTCAGGGGCGACTTGCGATGGTGCGCGATACAGGGTTCGAACCTGTGACCCCTACCGTGTCAAGGTAGTGCTCTACCACTGAGCTAACCGCGCATGGTAGCGATAAGTGACGAGTGATAAGTGGCGAGTCAAGACGCTGCTTTCCGACCGGCCGTTGTACTTCCGAACGACGTCCGCTTACCGCTTGCCTTGCGAGACAGCAGGCCTGCGGCCGGGTCAAAAACTTGCCGTACCTACGCCGCCATCTTGACGGCGTCTTTGTGCCCAAGGATGCGAACCGTTTGCTGGAGCTGCTCAATTTTGAGCGGCTTTTTCAATACCGTAATCGGTCCGCGAGCGAGGATGCGGTCGAGCATTTCGCTGTCGGGATAGCCGGTGATGATGATGACCGGACATTCCGGCTGATCTTCTTTGAGAGTGTCGTAAACGTCGTCGGCCGGTCCGTCCGGGAGTTTGAGGTCGAGAAACACGAGGTCAAACTTTTGTTTGTCGATGGCGGTGATCGCTTCCTTGACGGTGCCGACAACGACGCGGCTAAAGCCGATCTTTTTCAAGAAAAGCTTGAAAAGGTTCTGCAAGCTCTCGTCATCATCGACTACGAGCACCGTCGGCTGGCCGGCCTTATCCTCTTTGAGAACGTCTTTATCGAGCGCGTTTTTCTTAATGCGCCAGCGGCCGCCGATCTGGATGGCAGGGAGCTGGCCACGCTGGACGAGGTAATAGACCGTGGGGAGCGGGATGCGCAGGTACTTGGCGGTTTCCTTTACGGTCAGCAGGTTGTGCATGGGTGATTGCATTTAGTATTCATCAACTTGCGCCTGCCGACGCAAGACTTATTCACGATTTTCTATATTATAAAAACTATAACGAAAGTCAAATGCTGTTTTCGCGCGCAGCATAGCGCTTCGGAACGCGCGCGCAGGCGTCCTGTAGCCGTTCGCCTGTGGCGAACGCGGAATGAGGCGCATTTCATGACCGCGCGTCAGCTACAGGTGACGGCTACAACGCACGCGCTTTCTGCTCCCGCGCACACGCTTTCATCGCTGGACAAGCGAAATGCAGCAGTGGACTATCCCGCTTCCCGATGAGCGTGCTGTTTTTCAAACGCTTTCTACAACGCCCGCTGCAAATCGCTTCGATCACGCCGAGTTCGCGGGCGCTGGTGAAACGGGTGGCTAGCAAGATCGATTTCGATCGAGCGCGGGTCATCGCTGAGTACGGGCCCGGCGAAGGCGTGCATTCGCGGGAGCTGACGCGCCGGATGCGGCCGGACGCGCAGCTGTTGCTCTTCGAGCTCGATGGCGCTTTGTCCCGTGACCTGGCCCGACAGTTTTCCCATGATCGTCGGGTCCACGTCATCAACGCCAATGCCGCGGCAATCAGCGACGAACTGCGGCGCCGCCGCATCGCGCAGTGCGATTACATCATTTCAGGTATTCCGTTCAGCATCCTGGAGCGCGGGAAAAAGCGGCACCTGCTTCGGCAAACGCACGACGCGCTCGCGCCTGGGGGCGCCTTCATCATTTATCAGGTCACGAACGAGCTGCGGCAGCACGCGACCGATTTCGCCACGGCCGAGTCGGAGTACTTTCTGCAAAACATCCCGCCGATGTTCGTGACGGTTTTCGGCAAGGACGGCATGCGCAACGGCAGCAACGGCGTGCACGCGCACGTCCATGCCGGGGCGGTATCGTCGAACGCCCGGTGAACGCGGACGCGAAATCGCGCATCGAGAAGGATTCGATGGGCGAAATGCAGGTGCCCGAGCATGCGCTCTACGGCGCATCGACGCAGCGCGCGGTACTGAATTTTCCCGTGAGCGCGTACCGGTTCTCACGGCCGTTCATTCGCGCCCTAGGGCTGATCAAGTGGGGCGCGGCGCAGGCTAACCATGATCTCGGGCTGCTTGATGCACATCGCAGCGCGCTGATCGTGCAGGCCGCCGAAGAAGTTGCCGAAGGCAAACACGATGCCGAGTTCCCGCTCGATATTTACCAGACCGGCTCAGGCACGAGTACGAACACAAACGCGAATGAAGTGATCGCGAACCGCTGTGCGCAACTCGCCGGCAAAGCGATTGGTTCGCGCGAGATCGTGCATCCCAACGATCACGTGAACATGGGCCAGTCGAGCAACGACGTGATCCCTTCCGCCATTCACGTGAGCGCGGCCTTGCAGCTAAAAAATTGCCTGCTGCCTTCCCTCGAAAAACTTGGGACGGCCTTTGCAGAGAAAGCGAAACAATTTCATCACGTCATCAAGATCGGCCGTACTCATTTGATGGACGCGACTCCGGTGCGGCTGGGCCAGGAATTCGGCGGTTACGCGCAGCAGATTGAGTACGCAAAAGGGCGTGTAAACAAGGCGATCGATGTCTTGCGTGAGCTGGCGCTCGGCGGCACGGCGGTCGGAACCGGCTTGAACCGACACCGCGATTTTCCGGCGAAAGTGATGCGGCATTTGCATCAGCGCACCGGCATTGAGTTTTACGAGGCGCGCAATCATTTCGAAGCACAGGGCAGCAAGGACGCGGTGGTGGAAGCAAGCGGCGAAATAAAGACGATCGCGACAAGTCTCTTCAAAATAGCTAACGACATTCGGCTGCTCGGCAGCGGGCCGCGCTGCGGCATCGGAGAAATCCGCCTGCCGGCGACTCAGCCCGGCAGCTCGATCATGCCCGGAAAAGTCAATCCGGTACTATGCGAGTCGATGATGATGGTGTGTGCCCAGGTGTTCGGCAACGACACGACCATCACCTGGGCAGGCGCAAACGGGAACTTCGAGCTGAACGTGATGATGCCGGTAATGGCGCATAACCTTCTCGAATCGATCCGGCTGCTCGGAAACGTGTGCGACGCGTTCACGGACAAATGCGTTCGCGGCATCGAAGCGAACGAGGAGCGTTGCCGTGAGCTGGTCGAGCTCTCGATGGCCATGGTGACGGGCCTCGCGCCGAAGATCGGTTACGATCAGGCGGCGGATATCGCCAAGGAAAGTGCGAAAACGGGGAGAACCGTGCGCGAGATTGCCCGGGCCAAGAAAATTGTGCCGGAAGCGGAATTGAACGCGGCGCTCGACCCGGCGGCAATGACGGCGCCCGGTGGAACGGGATCAGGCGGCGGGTAACGACCAGCAATTCGGCGGAGTGGCCGCGCGACTGAGCAGGATGAAGGAAGTTGCGCCCAAGGTGCCGCGTAGCGTAGCGACTGTGAGGGTGGCTGTGTCGCAGTGCAGCGCCGCGCGCGTTTTGTCTTGCGGCTCGCCGCATCTAACTTAGCGGCAACACCATGGTAGCGAACGTCCAGGGTCCGCAATTTTCCGGGGGCGCGAACATCGCCATCAAATGCCCGGCGCACACCTACGAACAAACGGTGGCGTTTTACCGCGATACCCTGGCGCTGCCCTTAATCGAGGAGGACGAAGACGGATGCATTTTCCAGTTCGGCCCGAACCGTCTCTGGGTCGATCTCGTGCCGAACCTCAGTCATCCCGACGTCTGGCTCGAGTTGGAAACAAACGACACCGAGGCTGCCGCTGCCTTCCTCAAGGTGAATGGCGTGCCGCGGCGGGATGAAGTCGAACAATTACGCGAAGATTTCGACGGCTTTTTCATCTCGGCGCCGAACGGCACCATTCACCTGGTCATCGGACAGGAGGAAGCGTGACTGATGCCGGTCGCGCGGCTAGACGCGCCGGCCAAGAATAACCAGGTCGCGCGGCGCTCCATCAACTCTGGCGACGCCCGGGAGCAAACCCCAGCGGTTGAAGCCGAGCTGCGCGAACAGGCGTAAACTCGCCTCGTTCTGTGCAAAAATCAGGGCGACGAGCGTGTCGAGGCCGAGGTGCGGTGCGCGGGCGATCGCCTCTCGCAACAGGCGCAGGCCCAGGCCCCGCCGGCGGAAATTTGCGCTCACGTACAGGCTCAGCTCAGCCGTCCCATCGTAAGCGCAGCGCGGCAGGAACTCGTGAAAGCTGAGCCAGGCGGCAACAGCACCTCCGTACTCAGCTACCCAAAGCGGGTGATGTCCTGCCGAATGCTCTGCGAACCAGGGGCGCCGCTCTTCGACTTCAACCGGCTCGAGCTGCGCGGTGGCGCTGCGGCTGGCAACGGCCTCGTTGTAAATCGCGACGATCGCCGCCAGGTCGGCTTCGCGCGCATCCCGCACGACCACTTCCTCGGCGGGATCGATGTGCGATCGCGGCAGCGGTATCGCCTGCGCCGTACTCTCGGGAGTCATGCGCGTGCGCTTTCGCTACGGCGCAACGGGCTGACCGGCGCTACAGAAAAGTACGCTCTCGAAACTCGGCTGAAAATCGCGGTGTTCGGTTTCGCCGATGCGAAACCGCGGACTCACTGTGTCTTGTCGAGCGCAGAAAACTTCCATGTCAGCGCGGCCGTTGCGCTCCATCTGCGCCTGCACCGCGCCCGCCGCCAGGTCGGGCGTGTTGCAATCACGCGAGAGATGGCCAAGGACAACGCGCTCGATTTTTCCCGGCAACAACTGCTCGATTACACTCGCCGCCGCGGCGTTCGAGAGATGCCCATGCCGCGACATGATCCGCTGTTTCACCGGCCAGGGCCGATGCGGATCATTCTGTAAAAGCCGCTCATCGTGGTTCGTCTCGATCACGAGCGTGTGTACTTCGCGCAACCGTTCGACCAGCATCTTGGTGGGATAACCAAGGTCGGTGATAAACCCCAGCCCGCGATTGGCCGCGTGAAACGCGTAACCGACCGGCTCGACGGCATCGTGCGGAACCGGGAAGGTCTGCACGAGGATGTCGCAAATAGTAAACTCCGCGCCGGTGCGGAAGATGCGCCAGCTGCGGTGGCCATCGAGTCCCTGGCAGCGGATGGCCTCCGCTGTTTGGGCGTTGCAATAGATCGGAACCGCGAATTTGCGGCAAAGAACAGCGAGCCCGCAGACATGATCGCCGTGCTCATGCGTCAGCAGTACACCATCGAGCTGGTGCAGCGCGACGCCGCATTGCTCGAGCCGGGCCACGATCTGGCGCGCGCTCAGCCCGCCATCGATGAGGATGCGGCAATGTTCCGTCGCCACCAGCGCGCAATTTCCCGCGCTGCCGCTGCCGAGCATGGTGAGACTGAACACGCGTGATGTTTAGCGGAAAAAATATCTCAGGAAAGCCCGAACGCAGGAATCGGGGCAAAAATTTCTGCTTTGCTCAGAGTACCCGCCCCTGCGTTCCTGCTTTCCTCAGCGATCGCCGGTTTTCTCCATGAGGGCAAAGATGCGCGCCTTCTTGGCGGCGTACTCAAGGGAGCGAAACTGCCGGATTTCCTCGAGCCGGCGGAGGCCATTGAGGGTATCGAGATACTGCGTGTAGCTGGCGGCGAGCTCGCACGTTTCGAGGTAACGCCCACGCAGGTTCTGGTCGCGAAACGCGTCCGGGCATTGCCGGGTGAAGAGGTGAAAGCGCAGCCAGCGGCGATCGGCGCGCGAGACGCGTTGCGTTTTGCGAAAGAAAGCGACGAAGAGCAGGAGTACAAGATAAGTATCGACCTGCGCCTGGAGCTCGAGACCGCGCACAAATTCTTCCGAACCGATCTCACGCTGCCCATTCTTGAATTGCAGCGCGGCATGCAACGCGTGATTCAATTCTTCCACAAAAACGATGAGCGACCGGATGTTTGAATCGCTCAGCCCCGCGCGCGGATCGTGCCGCTCAAGCTGCTCGATCAGCCAGCGCGAATAATAAATTCCGACGTAAAGCTGGTCGCCGCTGTGCCGCAGAAATGTGCGCGCCAGCTCGCTCAGCTCGCGCGCGGAGGCGCCGGCCAGTTTGCTCAATTGGGCGCAGCGAGCCCGATCAATGATACAATCTTCCAGGTTAATACCGACCTGGGCGTAGGTACGCTCGAGCAGCTTCTGGATTTGGCTGAAGAGAGTCTCGTTCATTCAGTCATTCACAAGAATTCACAAGAGCCGGGCGGCATTGCCGTCGTCATCGAGGTTGATCAGCTCTTCGGCGAGATGATTCAGCGCCACGCGCACATCGCGGAAACGGCCGGCCAGTTCCTCGTACACATCATCCAGTTCACAGCGCTTCGCTGTCGCGTCATGCGCCACCAAGCCGTAATTGCGGCTGCCGATTTGCTCGTAGAAGGCAAGGTTCGGTCCGCCGCGCGCGCTGCGGCGTTGCGCGTTCTCGCGAAAAATGCCGCTGACGAAGAGTGAATAGTTGCCGACATGCGCTCGAATGAGGAAGGCCTGCTCTGGCGTAGCGCGGGCCAGGGCGATGAGCATGTCCGAGATGTACTGGTGCGCGCGTTCGTCGCTGCTGTGCGGCGCACGAATGTTTGCCCGGGAGAATGTCTCGAGCAAAGAAGCCACGTAATCGCAAAGTTTCCGCTCGCTCATGCCCGCCTGCTTGAGTACGTGGCGGGCGAGCACATAAAAATAGAAGTGCGACGAGATGCGCAACTGGCCGGCGCTGGAAAGGATGGCCTCGACCAGGCGTGGTGAATCGAGCACGGCATCGCGCGTTTCCACGTCTGCGAGGAGATCGATGAGCGAGACCGATTCCGATTGCGAGCGGGCAAGAGTACGGACGACGAAGTCGAAATCCGCCGCGGTAAACCGCGCCCGACAATTCGCCTGAATCATCGAGAGCCAATTATAAGCATCACAGGTGCCATAATGCAACTGTGCCGTGCCGCCGTTGCCGAAAATGCAGCGCACCGATCTCGTCCTCGACCGCGCAGTGAATCTCGGCTCGAAACTTCGCGGGGAAACCGCTAACGTTGCGCCGCTTTTCCTCTCCACTTTCCGATGCAGCCCACCATCCTCATCGTTGATGATGAAAAACATACCCGGGACGGCCTTCGGCGTTTGCTGGAGGACGAGTACGACGTTTACGTCGCGGCGGACATCGCCGGAGCGACTGGCGTACTCGAGCGCGAGAACGTGGACCTTCTTCTCACTGATTTGCGCCTCGGCAGCGACGACGGCATGCAGTTGATCGATCGCGCGCTGAAGATGGCGCACCCGCCCATCTGCATCATGATGACAGCGTACGGGTCAGTCGATACCGCGGTGGAAGCGATGAAACGCGGCGCCTACGATTTTGTGACCAAGCCGCTGAATCTCGACAAAGTGGAGATGCTGATCGCGCGCGCACTGCAATCGCGGCGGGTCGAGCAGGAAAACCGCACGCTGCGCCAACAAGTGGACGAGCGGTTCGGGCTGGAAAACATCCTCGGCGAATCAGTCGCCCTGCGTGAGGTGCTGGATACGATACGGCAGGTCGCGCCCTCCTCAGCGAATGTGTTGATCGAAGGAGAAAGCGGCACCGGTAAAGAGCTGGCGGCGCATGCCATTCACAATTTGAGCCGGCGCAACAAGGCAAAATTCGTGGTGGTGCATTGCGCCGCGCTTTCCCCCACCCTCCTGGAAAGCGAGCTGTTCGGGCACGAGCGCGGCGCGTTCACCGGCGCGCATGAGCGGCGCATCGGCCGCTTCGAGCAAGCCAGCGGTGGCACGATTTTCCTCGATGAGATCGGCGATATCGACGCGAGCACTCAGGTGAAATTGCTGCGGGTGATGAGTGAACAACGCTCGTTCGAGCGCGTCGGCGGCACCCAGACATTGCGTGCCGATGTGCGCATCATCGCGGCCACAAACAAGAATCTTGAGCAACTCGTGCGCGAAGGAAAATTCCGCGAAGACCTGTACTTTCGGCTCAACGTGGTGCGGATCACGATGCCGCCGTTGCGCGCGCGCAAGGAAGACATTCCGCTACTGGTGCGGGCGTTTCTGCGGCATTTTTCGAGGGCGAACGAGAAACAGGCCCTGGAGATTACGGCCGATGCCATGAACACGCTGCTCACCTATGATTGGCCCGGCAACGTGCGCGAGCTGCGCACCGCCATCGAGCACGGCGTGGTAATGGCGAACGGGCCCAAGGTGACGTTGCGAGATCTGCCCCCGAGCATCCGGCAGACAGGCGCGAATTCTGCCGGCGCGACCGCCATCTCGGAGACGACAAATCCGCTCGACCTCGGCCAAAGCGAAAAGCGCCTGATCGCGCAGGCGCTCGCCGTCACCAAAGGGAATATCAGTGCCGCGGCGAAACGGCTCGGCATCAGCCGCCGTACGCTGCACCGCAAGCTCAACGAGATGGACGCGCGTGGGCTGGATTTGCGCGGAACGTTGCGCCGGAGCCGCGCCACCTGATTATGCCCGGCGCCGCCGACTTCATCCAGAAAAGTGTGCACGCGGTCGAAGCCGGGGTCATCGCGCCGTGGCTTCGCCGCGCGTTGCTGGTCGCGGCGGTTGTCGGCCTCGCTGTTTACCACGTGTACTATTTTCGCGGGCTTGCCACCTCGCAGGCGATGGACCAGGCCCAGATCGGGCGCGAGATCGCCAGTTTCCATGGCTGGCGCACGAACGTCATTCGTCCGCGGGCGGTGGCGCAGCTACGCGGGCACGGCAAACCGGTCGCGCGCTACATTCAACATGACACCTTTGAAGCGCCGTTGCCGCCGCTGGTCAACTCCGTCGGATTATTCCTGGTGAAATCGCACTGGCAAATGACGCCGCACGATCTGATCTACATCGGCGACAAAGTTATCGCGATTGAATCGATTGCGTTCTTTCTGCTGAGCCTCCTCGTGCTCTTCTTTCTGGCCCGCCGTCTCTTCGATGAGCGTCTGGCATATCTCGCCTGCGCTTTCGTACTTCTCTGCCATCTGCTCTGGCAATATGGGCTCAGTGGCCTGCCGCAGATGCTGATGCTCTTTATTTTCAACTGCACACTTTACGCGCTCGTCCGCGCCATCGAAGCGCGCAATGCAGAGCGCCCGCTCGACGCCTGGCTCGCGGCAGTGGGCGCCGGCTTCGGGCTTCTTGCCCTGGCGCACGCATTGACACTCTGGATGTTCGGCGCGGCGCTTCCTTTTTTCGTGTTCTACTTTCGGCCGCGCCTCCGCTCGCTCGGCATCGTGCTGGGCGTCGTCGCCCTGATGTATGCGCCATGGCTGTTGCGCAATTTCGTTCTGACCGGGAACCCGTGCGGTGTGGCTTGGTACTCGGTACTCAACGGGATCGGCGGCCATTCTGAAGCGGAGGTGATGCGACACATGGCCACAGACCTGGGCGGCGCAGGGCCGCAAGCGTTCCGCGACAAAATTATCAGCAACTTCACCGGGCAGATTGCCGGGCTATTCGGCAACTTCGGGCTGAGCATCGTCGCGCTCGCCTTTTTCGTCAGCCTTTTGCACCCGTTTCGGAGCCGTGAGGCAGCCACGCTCCGATGGATGCTCCTCGTCATGTGGGTCGGCGCGCTGCTCGGCATGTGCGTTTACGGCGTGGACACCGAGCAAGAGGTCGCCGCAAATCAACTGCACGTTTTGTTTTTGCCGATCATGAGCTGCTTCGGCCTGGCCTGGCTGCTCGTGCAATGGAACCGGCTCGCGTTTAGCCAGCCCCTCGCACGCGCCGGATTTCTCGCCGGCCTCTATGTTCTTTGCGCGCTGCCGATGATTTTCAATCTGCCCCTTTTCGCGTCCCCCGACCGTCCGCAGATCCGCTGGCCGCCATACCTCCCGCCGTACATCGCCGTTCTTAATAAATGGATGCAGCCGAACGAAATCGTCGCTTCCGATATGCCGTGGGCGATCGCCTGGTACGCCAATCGCCGTGGCTTGTGGCTCCCGGAAACGGTGCAAAAATTCACCGAGCTAAATGATTCCCGGGTGCTGGGTGGCCCGGTCAACGGGTTGTATCTCACCCCAATCAGCGGCAGCGACAATAAGCTGCGCGACATCATCCGAGGTGAGTACAAGGATTGGGCACAGCTCATCCTGCGGACGGCGGACGTCGAGAAACTTCCATTAACATGGGCGACGCTGCTCGGCCTCGAGAACGAGTGCATTTTCCTGAGCGATCACGATCGCAGCGCGGCGACGAAGCAATGACTTTACGAAGCGTGCAGGCGCGGGTTCAATGATCGCTGTGAGTGACGCGCGCCGACTTTTCGGGACCGATGGCGTGCGCGGTGTGGCCAATGTCGAGCCGGTCACGGCTGAGACGGCGCTGAAGCTCGGGCGCGCCGCCGCACACGTATTCACTCAACTCAATCCGCGCGCGCATCCTGCCGGAGCGCGGCCGAAAATCGTACTCGGCAAAGATACGCGCCTGAGTGGCTACATGCTGGAGAACGCTCTCGTCGCCGGGATCACTTCGCTGGGGGTGGACGTCCTTCTCATCGGGCCCTTGCCCACACCTGGCGTGGCGTACATCACCCGCTCATTGCGCGCGGATGCCGGGATCGTGCTGAGCGCCTCGCACAATTCCTACGAAGACAACGGCATTAAATTTTTCCGGCACGACGGCTACAAGCTCGACGACGAGATCGAGCGTAAGATCGAGCATCTCGTTTTTTCGGGCGAGATCGATGCGATCAGGCCCACCGCCGGAAATATCGGGCGCGCCACCCGCATCGATGACGCGCTTGGCCGTTACGTGGAATTCGCCAAGGCAAGTTTCCCGCGCGGCATGACACTCGAGAAAATTCGCATTGCGGTGGACGTGGCGAACGGCGCCGCGTACAAATCGACCCCATCCATTTTGCGCGAGCTGGGCGCCGAGGTCGTGGTAGCCCATGACCAGCCGAATGGCACCAACATCAATGCGGGCTGCGGCAGCACCGTTCCGGCGGAAATTCAGCGGCTCGTGCGCGAGTCTGGCGCGCAGGCGGGCATCGCTCACGACGGCGATGCTGACCGCGCGCTCCTTTGCGACGAGCACGGCGAAATCGTGGATGGGGATGAAATTCTCGCCATCGCCGGCATCGATTTGTTGCGCTCGCGCCGGCTGCGCCAGAACACACTCGTCGCTACCATCATGAGCAACTTCGGACTAGACGAGGCGCTCGCTGCGCATGGCGGCAAAGTCATTCGCACGCAGGTGGGCGATCGCTACGTCCTCGAGGAAATGGTGGCGCGCGATCTGAACGTCGGCGGCGAGCAAAGCGGCCACATGATCTTTCGCGATTTCACCACCACGGGTGACGGCATTATCTCCGCGCTCCAGCTTTTGCGCATCATGAAAGAAACGGGCCAGCCGTTGAGCCAGCTCAAGCGCTGCCTGACGAAGTACCCGCAAGCGCAGCGCAACCTGCGCGTGCAACGCAAACCGCCGCTGGAGCAGTTGCCCGCAGTACTTAAGCTCGTTAGCGAAACCGAACAGGAACTCAACGGCAAAGGACGCGTCCTGCTCCGGTACTCAGGCACGGAGCCGAAAATCCGGGTCTTGATCGAAGGACGCGAACCGGAGCAGATTGGCCGGCAGGCAGACCGCATTGCGGAGGAACTCAGGAAGACAATCGGAATCGCTGAGGAAAGCAGGAAAGCAGGAGAATTGTAGAGGTTTTCCTGCGTTCCTGCTTTCCTTAGATATTCTGCTTCTTCATGACACTTAACCAAGTGATCGAGGCGCTGCTTTTCAGCGCCCAAAAAGCGTTAACGACTGGGGAACTCGCAGAGGCACTGCGCAGCGCCGGCCAGAGCGACGAGCTTCTGCCGAACGAATTCGCGCGCACCGAGGAAGCAGAAGTCGCCGCTGCACTCGAGCAATTGAAGATCGAGTACGGGCAATCTCCACGCGGGTTCCAGCTCGCGGAAAAAGCCGACGGCTGGCAACTCGTTAGCCACCCTGATTGCGCCCGCTGGGTGCGCCAGCTTTTTCCGGGGCCGAAACCGGCGCGGCTTTCTCCGCCCGCGCTGGAGACGCTCGCCATCATCGCGTACCGGCAGCCCGTCACGCGCGCTGATGTGGAAGCAGTCCGGGGCGTGACCGTTGAAGGCATGCTGCAAAACCTGATGGAGCGCGGCTTGGTGAAAATCGGCGGCCGTGCCGACGTTCCGGGCCGGCCGTTGCTGTATGAAACGACGCAATTCTTCCTCGAGCATTTCGGGCTGCGTTCACTCGACGAGCTGCCGAATGCGGAGGAGCTGCGGATGCGCCATGTGCCAGCCGCGACACCAGCTACCGAAAAACCCGGGGCCGCTCCGCCCGAGCCTGCGCAAAGCGCGCCGATATCATAAAACGGAACACCGGCGCACGCTGAGCAGGCGAATCCCGATTTCGCGGCCATCAACGCGCGGCTTGCAATCACGCTTCCCGCAGGATTGACTTGCCGCGCGCTATACAGAAGCATTCCTCGTAGTGTGTTTTAAATCATGAAGACGCTTTCCAGACTTGCCGTTGTTCTTGGAGGTGCCGCCGTACTTTTTAGCCTTACCGGCTGCGGCAGCTACAACCAACTCGTCGCGCTCGAACAAAACGCCGACAAAAAATGGGCCGATGTGCAATCCGTTTACCAGCGCCGCGCTGATCTGATCCCGAACCTTGTCCAGACGGTGCAAGGTTCGGCTAACTTCGAGAAATCGACGCTGACCGAAGTCACGAACGCGCGGGCCAGCGTCGGCCGGGTGCAGCTTGATCCCAACAAAGCGCCGACCGATGCAGCGCAGCTCCAGCAATTCCAGCAAGCGCAGGGACAACTCGGTAACGCGCTCTCCCGGCTGCTGGTCGTTAGCGAGAATTATCCGCAGTTGCGCTCGACCGAAGCGTTCCAGAATTTGCAGGCGCAACTCGAAGGCACCGAGAACCGCATTTCGGTCGAACGAAACAATTACAACTCAGCCGTGCAGGCGCTGAATACTGCCCTGCAAACGTTTCCCACAAACATGCTCAACAAGATGTTCGGCTTTCAACCAAAGGCATTCTTTCAGGCCGAAGCGAGCGCACAACGGGCGCCCACGGTGAACTTCAACTTTGGGAACACCCCTGCCAATGTACCGGGCGCTGCTCCCGGCAGCTCGCCGCCACCGGCTGCGAGCGCAAGCGCCACGCCATAACCGCGTCATTCCGAGCGAAGTCGAGGAATCCCGTGGAAATCAGCTTAAAGGTAGCGCAGCGGGATCCCTCGACTTCGCTGCGCTCGGCTCGGAATGACTTGAGCAGCATATCAGCGTGGCTCGCATTACTCGCGTTGGCGCTCACCGCCCTCAGCGCCGGCGCCGCGGAGACCATTCCGCCCAAGCCCGACAAGTACTTCAACGATTACGCCGGAGTCGTTTCACCGGGCGTGGCGGAGCGCCTCAACCTCCAGCTTGCACAATTCGAGCGCGACACTTCGGACCAGGTGCTCGTGGCCGTTTACCGGAAAATGGAGAGCGATTCGTCAATCGACGATTACACGCAGCGCATCGCGCAAGCCTGGGGCGTGGGACAGAAAGACCGGCGCAACGGCGTCG
>JAFASN010000092.1 GCA_019244415.1 Verrucomicrobiota bacterium
TTACGCGATCCTCTTCCTTGCGCCATTCATGGTGATCGCCATGTGGATATTCCCAGAGGTGACGCGGAAGAAGTAGAGATGGAGCGTGCGGGACGCAGGCACGCGTAAGCTTGAGTCAGCTTCTCCGACCACAGCCGAAGTTTTCGCGGCGAGCTGTCTCGCGCCGAGAAGAAAACCGCCGTACCATGCAAAGCATTACCCACGGGCCACGAGCCAGGGGGACTTTAGCCGCGCCCAGCCTTCAACGACCGAAACTCGCCTGCATTGGAAGCGGGCCCAGACCCTCCTGAACAATCTACCTTGAGCGTTCACACGAGTCCCGTTAGGGCTCTTTCCTGCTGGCGGTGAGACTCGTGGTCCGGCGTAGCTCCTCATTGCCCAAAAATCCGCGCAGATGGGGGGTGCCTGTTTATTAAGCGCAGTCGTAAGCGCGTCGTAATCCGCGGTTGCATCAAAGCAGCCGAGGCTGCTTACGAAATTCCCGTTACGCGCCTACGTCAGACCGATGACGCGGATGCGCTCGCGATTGTCAATGCAACCGAGCTTTCGGATTATTCCGGTCGGCACCGTGTGGGCGTTTCGGTGATGAATATGCGCTTACACAAGGGTTTCGGCTGCTCGGGGGCGAGGAGCCTGCCTGTTTGATGCAACGTCCTTGATGCCGAAGAAGAGCCACACATGCTCGTCATCCGACATCAAGACGGGCCATTGGTAGTGGCTACATTGCGCTGTCTGATCGAGCGCGACCGGCCACGCTGGGCTAGGCGCGAGCATGCGCTGTTCGCGTCTGGCCGTGAAGGAACGTTGTCGCTGCGAGACCCTTCCGCTGATTCGCAGAGCTGGTGCGCCCATCCGGCCAAGTGCATGGAATTTGCGATAGCTACAGGGGACCACAAACTACGCCGCGTACTCCACTCCTACGCTCGCTACTAAAATGAGACCCGAACCAATTGGCCGCTCGACAAAGATGCGTCGCTGTATCGCCCCGTTCGGCGCATTGGCAACCTGACATCACGTCCCATTCTCGCCGGACTCCATCATCAACAATATATTCGGATCTCGTTTCGGCACCTCAGGAGCGCGGCTCAGACACGCGCTCGCTTCCATTGTTAACCGAACAGCCAACGGCCGAGTAGACGTGCAAACGGGAAGGTGAAGAAGCCCGCGACAAGAAGGGCGCCTGTGACGAGGATTTGAACCGTGAATCGGTGCGCAACGACGCGATGATTGTGTGCTCGCCAGGCGACGAGCGGTGCCGAAACTAAGGTGATGGCGGATAAAATGTGGATCGCGCTCAACCCTCCAGGGTTGATGGTCCTAATCTCGAAACTGAGCGCGGCCGTCACCGTCATGGACACAACCCAAACGTAGCCTAGCTGTCGATGTCGCCTCACGCCTCGCGGCCGAAGCAGGAGGACAGGTGTAAGAGCGAGCGCCAAAATTATCGTCGCGAGATGCAGCCAAATCAATGCGGGAATTCTTTGCCATTCAGCCCGACCACGCACCACGGCCGCCACAACCGCGAGAAGCAGGACGGCAGTCAAGCAAGCCAGCAGGCGCTCAAAGGCTGTCGGCCGAAGCGATACGGCTCGCTGAACTTCAACGGCCATGATGATCCCCGCCAAATGCTAACGCGGAATCACCGAAAAGGCGCCGGTAGCCGCAAATGCGTAGACCATATCACCCTCTGCGGCGAGGCGCATCTGCGACGGGTACTCCGCTCCACGATTACCTCCGGATTTCGCTTTGGGTACACCCAGGACCGGTTCTGGCCCAAGAACGATCGATTACCGCCTGTCACTATCGAAAATCAGATCCGCGCATAACTATGATGCAATCCGGGAGGACCGGCACATGAAAATCAGGCGATCGAAAGCTTTGAGCGCAGGGCGCTTGGGTGTGCTGCGACGCAGAACGTTCAACTGGTGCCGAAGCGCGATTACCTCCGCTTCGAGCGAACTCCTCGACCGGAAGAGGTCCAGGAGGATTCACCTGAGCAGATTGAAAAGCTCGAGCACCCGGCGTTCATCGCCCGATTTGGGCGGTCAGACCAAGCGGATGGCATTTGCGGTAGGCCACAAGTTTCGCTAAGACCGAGCGGCACCCCGATACGACAAGTCGGCAGCAGCC
>JAFASN010000091.1 GCA_019244415.1 Verrucomicrobiota bacterium
GGCGCCCGCAAGACTCGGGTTCCTTAGTGCTTGACACGCGTGGCGAATTTCCACGCATCACTCACAATGCGATCCAGGTCGGCGCGAGTAGGCTTCCAGCCCAACGAGCGTTGCAGCTTGTCAGAATTTGCCACCAGGGCCGGCGGATCGCCTTCTCTGCGCGGCCCGATCGTACGCGGGACTCGTTTGCCTGTGACGCGCTCCACTGCATCCACGACTTCCTTCACAGAGTGACCGGAGCCGGTTCCGGCATTGAACACATCGGAAGCTCCGCCTTCGAGCAGATGTTCAACTGCGAAGATGTGCGCTTCCGCCAGATCGCTTACATGAATGTAGTCGCGAATGCACGTGCCGTCGGGCGTTGGATAATCATCTCCGAACAGCGTTACCGGCTTATCGGTCAGAATGGCGCGCAGGATCAGCGGAATCAAATGTGTTTCCGGATCATGCAGCTCACCAAGGCCGGCATCCGGTTCCGCTCCTGACGCATTGAAGTACCGTAGGCGAATGCTGCGAAACTCACGATAGCGGTCCAGCCACTCGAGAATTTTCTCCGTCATTACCTTCGATTCACCGTAAGGATTGATGGGCGCGTATGGTTCGTCCTCGGTGATCGGAACTTTCGCGGGAATACCGTATGCCGCCGCTGTCGATGAAAACACGAGACGCTTCACTCCGGCACTAAGCATGGCACTGAACAGCGAAAGGGAGCCGCCGACGTTATTTACGAAATAGATTTCGGGGACTTGGGTTGATTCTCCGACAGCGATGTACGCGGCAAAATGAATAACAGCTTCGATCTGTTCCTCAGCCAGCAGGCGTGACAGCTTCTCGGTTTCTCTGAGGTCAAGTTGCCTCAGTATTCCGTCCGGCACAAGTTCGCGATGGCCGCGCTCCAGACTGTCGACGACGATCACGCGATGGCGGCGCTGCTCCAGGAAATAGCGAGTGTGTGAGCCTATGTAGCCCGCGCCACCGGTAACGAGGATATTAGCCAAGCACTTCGAGTTTAGCCGAGCGACTGTTCGACGAAAATGCCCCGCTGAACGCGTGCATAAGATGCTGAGGTATATGGCGCTGCTCGAGATTCGGAACGCTACGAAAATCTACCAGAGCCAGGGCGGGCCGGTTCTAGCCTTGAAAGACGTCTCACTCGAACTCGAAAGGGGTGAATTCATCGCCCTCACCGGCAGAAGTGGCTGCGGGAAATCTACATTGTTAAATCTGAGCGGCGCCATGGATTTCCCGACCGAAGGCGAGGTGCTGATTGACGGCGAAATCACTGCGCGGCTGCGGGACTCCGATCTGACGCGGCTTCGACGCGAGAAGATCGGGTTCATATTTCAGTCGTTTCAACTAATGCAGACACTCACGGTAGTCGAAAACGTAGAGTTGCCGCTACTGCTTGCCCGCACGAGTAATGCTCGCGCGGCGGCGCTCGAAAGACTCGCCTGGGTCGAGATGCAGGAATTCGCGACTCGGCTCCCTCATCAACTCTCCGGAGGTCAGCAGCAGCGCGTCGCGATTGGCCGTGCGCTGGTTCACAATCCGGCACTCGTGCTGGCAGACGAGCCGACGGGCAATCTGGACACCGCAACCGGAGAGACCGTGCTCGATTTGTTGCAACGCATAACGAAAGAGCTTCACGCCGCGGTGATTATCGCCACTCATAGCCGTGAGAACGCCGAACTGGCGGATCGCGTGATTCCGATGCGCGACGGGCGAATCGTAGAAGCCGCTGTTCTCCGATGACGGCCTGGTCCCGCCTATTCATGCGACTAATCGTCAGGCCACTGTGGCGCGAACCGGTTCGCACTGCGCTCACGATGTTTGCCGTCGCACTCGGTGTCGGCGTAGTTATCGCGATTGATCTTGCGGGCGACGCAGCCGCCGGCAATTTCCATTCTTCGCTGCAGGCACTCGCCGGAAATAGTGACCTCGAAATCAGCACGCCCGGAGGTCTGGACGAGAGGCTCCTGGCGAAACTGGTGCAATTGCCATATGCGTTCGCGTTCAGCCCGCGCATTCACGACTTCGCGTTTATCAATGGCACCGGCGAAGCAATTCCGTTTATCGGACTCGATCTTATCGGCGATGGAAGTCTTCGAGAGATGTCGGACCGCGCCCGGGATCTGGACATCGGCAATGGCGACTTCATTTGGGCGGGCGAGCAACTTGGACTCCACGCCGGCGAACGAGTACGCCTTTTGATCAATGACCAGTTTCATCCGTTCACGGTTGCCGGTGTTGTGAAACCGCAGAAGAACGCAGCCGGACGCCCGAACTTCATCCTTTGTGATATTGGAGTTGCGCAGAAGGTGACCCGCAAGGCCGGCAAGCTCGACAGCATCGACGTGAAGCTTCCGCCCGGCCGCGGGCTTCAAGAATGGACTCAACTGCTGCGGCGAGAACTGCCGCCCTCCGTCGCCTTTGATCCAGAAGGCGCGCGCACGGACGAGAATCGCAAAATGCTCGGAGCCTTTCGCTTGAATCTTCGTGCCATGAGTTACGTCGCTCTTCTTGTCGGGGCCTTCCTGATCTACAACACGATTTCGATATCCGTTGTGCGGCGCCGCAATGACATAGGCGTTGCTCGCGCGCTCGGAGCTACTAAGCACATGGTCCTGGCAGCGTTTCTCGCTGAGGCCTGCTTCTTTGCAACCATCGGCAGTTTTTTGGGATTATTGCTCGGGCGTTTGATGGCCATCGTGGCCGAACGGCTGGTCACAGGAACTGTGGAGTCGCTCTATGTGACCAGCCAGCCGGGCGTTCTGCATCTCAGCTGGGGCGCGATACTCAGCGGCTGCGGCTTGGGTTTCGCGGTGTCAATCCTGGCCGCGCTCGGACCGGCGATAAGTGCCTCTCGCGTTCCGCCGGTGGAGGCGATGGCGCGCGGGCGCGAAGAATACATCGCGGCGGTTCGTTCGCATCGCGTCCTGCCGTGGGCGGGACTGCTGTTCGTAGGCTCGGCTCTGCTATGTCGAATGCCTCCAATCGGAAGAGAGCCGATTGCCGGATATGCGTCGGTGCTGCTTGCGGTGGCCGGAACGGCAGCCCTGGTGCCCGCTATCGTTCGCATGTTCGCCACCATAGCCCATGGAGCGTTCCGAAACCTGCTCGGCGTCGAGGCCGCTGTGGCGCTGACTTCTCTGCGTGCGGCGATCGGCAGGACCTCCGTCCTCACGGCGGCTTTGGCAATTGCAGTTGCGATGACCGCGAGCGTCGGTATCATGGTCAGCAGCTTTCGCGAAACGCTCACGGTCTGGTTAGAGAGCCAGTTACAGGCCGACCTGTATCTGAGGCCTGCAGCGGCGCCCGGAGCGGACCGTTACCCCACCATCAACGCCCAGATCGCAGACGAAATTCAGCGCATTCCCGGTGTAGAGGAAGTGAGCCGGTACCGCGCTTATCCGATCGAGTACTCCGGTCTGCCCGCGACTCTTGCCGGCGGTTCGAGCAAACGCATCGTTCGTTTGCCGTTGCAGGATGTCCTGCGCGGCGAAACGCGCGATTCCATATTTAGAAAGCTGAGCTCGGGAGACTTCGCCGTTGTCAGTGAGCCGTTCGCAAACAAGCATGACGTTCATCCTGGCAGCGTGTTGCGTCTTCCGCTGGGCGGCGCAGAGCGGGCGTTCACTGTTCTCGCCACGTACTACGACTACTCGACCGAACACGGGGTCATCATGATCAGCCGGACGACTCTGCTGAAGTACTTGCCTGATCCGGCGATCTCCAGCATTGGTGTCTTTCTGAAAACCGCCGTCGACACGGGCCGAGTCCGTCATCAAATAGATCGCGTGATCGCGGGCCGCGCTGTTCTTGTGTTTACGAATCGAGAAGTGCGTCGCGGTGCCCTCGCCATCTTTGATCGGACGTTTCAGATTACGTATGTCCTCGAAGCTGTCGCGGTGTTTGTCGCCGTGATGGGCATTGCAGGCGCGCTGCTCGCTCTGGTAATCGATCGCCGCCGCGAGTTCGCCTTGCTTCGCTTCCTCGGAGGCGCGCAGCCGCAGATCCGGCGTGTGATTCTCTTCGAGGCAGGATTTATCGGGCTGCTCGCAAATGCTGTCGGCGTAGCGCTGGGAACAGGGTTGTCCCTGATTCTCATTTTCGTCATCAACAAACAATCGTTCGGGTGGACGCTGCAATTCCATTGGCCCGTTGCCGTGGTCTTATCGGCGCTTTCGATCGTGTACATCGCGACCGTTCTCGCCGCGTTGTATCCCGCGCGAATCGCCATGACCCTCAATCCGATCGAGGTCATTCATGAGGAGTAATCTCGCGGTCGTGTTCATTCTCGCTCTGCTGCCGGTCGCGGCGCACGTTTGGCAAATCGCTCTGCCCGGCTATCAATACGAGTTCCCGCGCGATCA
>JAFASN010000121.1 GCA_019244415.1 Verrucomicrobiota bacterium
TTCTTCTTACCTCAAAGCCAACATTGTTCGCGTGCAATGTCGCTGAAGCTGGTCTTGCCGCGATCTCACGTGGAGAAGCAGTGCCTGCCTCCGGACATGTCTCGGCCGTGCAAGGCTACGCCGAAACACATTTCGCTGCTGAGGCTGTGGTAATCAGCGCGCAGATCGAGAGTGAGCTGGTCGATCTTGATCCGCCCGAAGCGGTAGAGTACCTGGCGAACCTTGGCGTTACTGAAAGCGGCGCGGGCAGACTTATTCGCGCCGTTTATCATTTGTTAGGTCTGCGTACTTATCTTACCACTGGCGAAAAGGAGACGCGCGCGTGGACTATTCATGCGGGCGATAAAGCGCCACAAGCTGCCGGCGTGATTCACTCGGATTTTGAACGTGGCTTTATCGCCGCCGAAGTCATCCCCTGCGATGAGCTGGCGGCGCTTGGCTCATTTGCGAAGGCACGTGAGGCAGGCAAGCTGCGCATCGAGGGCAAAGACTATATAGTAAAGGATGGCGACGTCGTCGAGTTCAGGTTCAACGTCTAAGAAGGCGTAGTACGGGCTAAGTACGGCTGCCAGCCTGAAGTAACAAGCAAGCTCGAAGCGGTACTCAGCGTTGCGAGTTAGTCAGCCGAGTAAAGAATGCGGCCGCATTGCTCGCAACTGACAATCTCGCTCGCGCTCTTGGCCCGGACCGCTGTCTGCGTTGTCACTTTCATATGGCAACCAGTGCAGACTCCGTGTTCCACCGCCACCACGGCGGCGTCACCTTTGCTGGCAAACAACCGCTGATATCGTTCAATGACGTCTTCATCGATGGCGCCGGCCAGCTCCGCGCGCTGCCCGGTAAGCTCTTGCATTTGCCGACCCAGTACTTTCGCTTTCTCCTCGAGATCGCCGAGCTGCCGGTTCACGGAGTCCCGCGCCGCTGCTGCCGTTTTTTCCTGCGCCGAAATCTCGTCGCGTAGCTTGTCCGCCTGAACCATAAGCTCGAGTTCCTGGTCTTCGAGCTGTCCGATCTCTCTTTCGTATCGCTCGATTTCATGGCCCATCGCCTGGAACTCGTCATTTTTGCGCGTGGCGTATTGCTGGGTCTTCAGCTTGGAAATACTCGTCTGCCGCGTCCCGACATCGAGCTCAAGCTTCTTCCGATCTACCTCGAGCTGCTTCGCGCGGTGCTTCAACGATTCCAGACTCGCCGCCGTCGCGGCTAGCTGCGCTTCGAGGTTCTTGCGCTGTTGCGGGACTGTTCTTACCTCCGTTTCAATCTGTCGGATTCGCTGGTCGCGGTCTTGGAGGATGAGCAATTTCTCCAGCTCGGCTTGCACGGGCGAACGCTACCGGCTCGCGGCGGAGGCGTCAATGTCGCCTTGTGCGCAGATGAGGACGCGCGTTTCAACCACGCGAAGTTTGCGCTCGACAACTCGGCGAATGCACGAATACTAGGCAAAGCAAACTCGCTTAGTCGCGGCCGGCATCAGAATGCCCATCGGGGATAAGGCATTCGCGTTTTCGGTAACTTCTTACACAAGACCCTATGTACTTGCGCCTTATAAGTTCTATCCTCGTCCCAATTATCACCGCCTGTTGCGCGTGCTCCGCATTCGGGCAGCAGTCTTCCGCACCTCTCGCAGCCAGCGGCCGCATCGCCGTTAGTGAAGATGGCAATTACCACGACCGCGATGATATTTGCTCGTCCGCGATGATCATCGCGCAGCTGGCGCGCGCAGGCGCAGCGCCGCGGCTGGTGTACTATGGCTATTGCGACCATTACTGGCTCACGATTCCCGCTCGCGAAGTTCTGATGCGGGAAAGCGTCGTCAATACGGCGAGCATCTGGGGCGGATTTAACATGGGCGTTTTCCACAACGTGACGGGAGAGTTATCAGCTGCCGTTTTTGCGCTTACGAGCGAGATCAACAAGTCGTCGAGCGATAATCCTCTCACGATCCTGGCTGCCGGGCCGATGCAGGTGATCGGGCTGGCGCTGGCTAACTCGGACCCGAGCCACCGCGCCTACGTCACCGTGGTATCGCATTCGACGTGGAACGATACTCACGCTGCCATAGCTGGACCCGCTGAAGGGCTGAAAGGCCCAACCTACACCTTCAACGACCTCGGGCAGCTTGGCGCAAACCTGGTGCACATACCTGATCAAAACGCCAACCTCAGTAAACCGTATGATCAATTCTCCTGGTTGCAAAATTCGACCGACTCGAAACTAGTCTGGCTATGGGAACGAGGACAAGTTGCCGCTAAGAGTACCTTTGACTGCTCCGACGCCGGGATGGCTTACTTCGTCCTTACTGGAGATGATCAGGCGACTCCAGCAAAGCTGCGAACGCTCCTTACCAGCGTATGGCCGACTCCTACACCGACACCCTCGGCGACACCATCACCGACGCCATCAGCTACACCTGCACCCACGCCGATAGCTACCGCCACGCCTACCCAAACTCCGACGCCTACTCCTCTCCGTACGCCTACTCCTACGCCAAAACCAACTTCCACACCGCTGCCGACGCCAACCCCCACCCCGGTCGCGACTTCTACCCCACGAGTCACTCCAACGCCGCGCTCGACGCCAACGCCGACGGCGAGTCCGACCGCGACTCCGAGGGCTACGCCATCACTGACCGGACTCACTCTTGTCAGCGTTGCTACTGACAAAGATGTCCGTCCGCTGACTGACGGGATGACCATTCACCTAAGCGATAATCTCAGCATCCGAGCCGACGCTGGTCCCGGCGTGTCGAGCGTAGTTTTCAAAGGTGAAGGCGCACAGGTTATCCGTACCGAAAACGTGCCGCCGTACTCAATCGCCGGCGATAACCATGGCGACTACTTCCCCTGGCATCCGTCGCTCGGAACTCATGTCCTCTTTGTCACTCCGTACAGCGCGCAAGGAGGCAGTGGTACGCCCGGAACCTCGATCATTGTGAGCTACACCGTGGTCAACTCCGGGGGCGGCGATGACGACTAGCTTAGGCGTGCTAGTAAAGCTCGACCGGCGAGCGCGCGCCGTCTTCAGGACTTGGTACTCGCGCGCGCTCTTCGCCCAAAGTGGCAACTCGCAAATCCCAGATCTCCTGATTCAGCCGATCAAAGGCTGATTCCGAGAACGGCATCGGCAGGGCTAGCTTCGTCTTAAACCGGGCGACGTTTTCGAGCGCGCGCTCAACGTCACGGCCGGGGAGTTTCTCGATCACGGCCAGAGCTTCGCCAATTTTTTCTACACGATGACAGATCATGGCAAGATCGTTGCCCGCAGCCAAAGCGAGCCGGAGCATTTGATCGAATGAGTACTCATTCACGATCGCGCCCATATCAAGGTCATCAGTCATGACAAGGCCGGCGAAGCCGAGCTCTTCACGCAATAGCTCAGTAACTACTCGCCTGCTCAACGATGCGGGCGTTTTGTCCGGCTCGAACGCGGGATACCAGCCATGACAGATCATCATACTGTCCACCTCCGCCGAGAACTGACGAAAGACAGCGAGTTCGTTTGCCTCGAGCTCGGTCCGGCTTCGTTCGATCTTTGGCAGATCATGATGCGCATCAATCGTGGCCGCTGAGTACCCGGGAAAATGTTTGCCGCAGCTAGCGACTCCCGCGCGACGTAAGGCGTCATTAAACACGCCGGCGTTCTTTGCTACTTGCGCCGCATTCGTTCCATAACAACGGCCGCGAAGCGAATTATCAGCACTATCGTTGAACGAAATATCGAGTACGGGACAAAGATCGAGATTGAAGCCAAACAGGCGCAGTAGTCGTCCGGTGATCTCGCCGTGGCGCCGGATCAGGGCTGGATCACCTTTTTCGCGAAGTTGTTGCGCGTTAGGCGGCTCGTTACCGATGAGACGCAAACGGGAGACGCGGCCGCCTTCCTGATCGATCGTCATGATAGGTTCAACCTGACTGAGGGCGCGCAAGTCGTCGATCAGCGTTCGCAATTGCCCTGCCGTTTTGATGTTGCGGCCAAATAGAATGTAGCCGCCGGGCTGAACACGCCGTAGCAGCTTTGCTTCATACGCGCTGAGCTGCGGGCCACGCACGCCGACGAGGAGAAGTTGACCGCCCGAGTGAGGCTTCATAACGTGCACGCTAATTTTGAACTCGCGAGGGCGAAATAGAATTTTTCCATTACTGCTGGTAACGCTGCTCGCGCTCAATGCGAATGCGGCGGTCGAGCTCGGGATTGACGTACTCGAGGCGAATAATTACGAGCAACTACAGGGCAAACGAATCGGGCTTATCACGAACCAGACCGGCGTCGATTCACGCGGAGTGCGCACGCGTGTTCTGCTGCGGAAACATACGAACCTCGTCGCGCTTTACACTCCCGAGCATGGGCTGGACGGGACAGAGAAAGCCGGGCGGTATGTTTCGTCGCGGCGGGATCCGGTCACGGGTCTGGTTGCGCATTCACTCTACGGCCCCACTCGCAAGCCTACTCCGGCCATGCTTCGCGGCATCGACGCACTGGTCTTCGATCTCCAGGATATTGGGTGCCGCAGTTACACCTACATTAGTACGATGGGAAAATGCATGGAAGCGGCGGCGGAAAATCACATCCAGTTCATTGTTCTCGACCGTCCAAATCCGCTCGGCGGCTTGCGCGTGGAAGGGCCGCTGGTCGAGCCGCGCTGGATCTCGTTTGTAGGACAATTTCCGGTGCCGTACGTGCATGGCATGACCTGCGGTGAGCTGGCGCGCATGATCAATGGCAAAGGCTGGATTGACGCCCGCTGCGACTTGCAGGTAGTACCGATGCGCGGATGGGAACGCGATGATACTTGGAACGAAACCGGCCTGCGCTGGGTAGCTACTTCGCCGAATATACCTCACTGGGACTCGCCTTTGTACTATGTAGCTACTGGATTGATCGGCGAGCTACACGGTCCCGAGACGGGCGTCGGGGGACCACGCCCTTTTGAGATACTTTCAGCCCGCGGAGTCAACGCAGCCGCATTCACCAGTTACATGAACTCGCAGGACATGGACGGGGTGACTTTTACTGAGTACCGGAGCGGTGATCGTGGCGGGAGTTATTTGCACATTGAGCCGCACGCGCGGGCAAATCTTACCGCAATCAACATTTATGGTTTGGCGGAAATAAACCGCGAATTGCACACGGACCTGATCACGCGCAGCAGCGCTGGAAAACGGGAGATGTTCTTCAAGTGCTATGGCAGTACGCTGATTGCATCGCAGTTTGCTCGCGGGACCAAGCCGGCGACCATCGTTTCAGACTGGCTGAATGATGTTGCGCGCTTCAAAGCGGAACGGACGCGGTATTTGCTGTACTGACTTGTACTCTTACTCCTACTCTTGATCTCAATCCTGACCTCTTGCTGGCGCGGAATCAGAATACGGAATTAGGAGTAAGATTAAGGTCAAGATAAGAAGTAAGAGGTAATGGAGAACATTGGCGTTTATGGCGGCACCTTTGATCCGGTGCATCACGCCCACCTCATTCTCGCCCGCGAAGCTGCGGATAACTTCCAGCTCGCGAGAGTGATTCTCGTGCCGGCCGCGATATCGCCTTTCAAGCCGGCTCCGTTAACTCCGGCTGACGCGCGTTTGGAAATGCTGCGAGCCGCGACATTGGGCGATGCGCTGTTTGCCATTGACGACTGTGAGCTGCAACGTCCGCCGCCGTCGTACACTGTAGAAACAGTCGAGCTGCTGCGGGCGAAGTATTCCGGAGCCGGGCTATTTTTGCTACTCGGCGATGACAACTTAGCCGGCCTGCCGCGGTGGCATCGTTACGAGGATTTGCGAAAGATGGTCACGATAATTATCCTCTCACGCGCACGAAGGTGTATGACGCACGAATATGAAGTTGTGAACAGGCGGATCGACATCTCCTCGACGGAAATCCGCGAACGCGTCCGTGCGAGCAAATCGATCCGCTATTTTGTTCCACCGGCGGTGGAAGACATCATCACGCAGCGACGTCTTTACCAGGAGGTGCCGAGATAGATTCCGAACCTTTAGCGCGGCTTTGCGCGGAGCTTGCATCGAACAAACAAGCGAAAGATATCTCGCTGCTCGATCTGCGTGGCATTTCCAGCTTCACTGATTTCTTCGTGATTTGCTCCGGAACCTCGGAGCCGCACCTGAAAGCGATCGCAGGTGAGATCGAGACGAAGTTAAAACAGGAACATGACGTGCGCCCGGTCGCGATCGATGGCTTTCCTGCCAGCCAGTGGATTGTACTCGATTACCTGCGCGTGGTTGTGCACGTCTTTCATGAGATGAAGCGCGAGTTCTACAGCCTGGAAGACCTCTGGGGTGACGCGCCCCGGCTGCAAGTGGCTGAGGCGCTTGCCCCGGCGCACGAACCATTCCGTCGTTAGCTCAGCCGGCCCCGTTTAATACCGGCAGCCGCTGCTCGTGTCGCGATTGTGATTTTCGCGGCAGGGCGTAATTTTCCACAATGAAACGGGCTTCCGGTTTCACCCTCCTGGAGATTGTTATTGCCGTGTTCATTATCCTGCTGTTGATGGGACTGGCCGTGCCGAGTCTCAACGGCGTAATGGCTGATCGGCGGCTGCGGAGTTCCCTTGATCGGTTCAACGACCTCGTGCGGCAGGCGCATGAACGCAGCCTGGCCGAGCACCGCGCTTATCTCATCGTACTTGGAAATGACGGCGTGAGTCTGCGTCCGCTGACATTTCTCAAGACAGAACAGCACCAGCCAGTAGATAAGGTGACACTTGCGCCGGGCGACAAGTGGAGCATCAAATTCACCGCCGCGCTGGTAAAGCGCACTCCGGCGGAATGGATTTTCTGGGAATCAGGCGTGTGCGAGCCGGCGGAGGTCAGCTTCGCCGGAACAGATGGCCATTGGACGGCGGAGTACGCTCCGTTGAGCGCGTTGGCTGAACTGAATACTTATGCGGCGCGGTAATCAAACAGGGTTCGCGCTTTACGAGGTACTGCTTGGGCTGGCGATTTTCGCCATCGGTATCGTCGCGCTTGGCCGCGCGGTGACGAACTGCGTGAGTGCGAGCGCATTGAGCGCGGACGACGCGCGCGCGCGGCAAATCCTGGCCAACCGCATGGCGGAAATCCAGGCGACGCCCGGCGCACCGGACAAGGTAAAGGTGTCGAAGATCGATACGGGGTACGGAATCGTGAAATTGTCGCAAGCGACCCAACCGGAAGAGCTGAAGGAGAATAACGCGATCGTGCAGGGCATTCAGCGCGTCACTTTGACAGCCGCTTGGGTTCGCGGCGGTGTTGAACAACAGAAGAGTATTGCCTTCGATGTTTACCGGCTCCAATAACGGCACTCCCGGCGCCCGCCATCGCACCGCTGCATTTACCCTGCTCGAGATTACGCTGGCGGTGTTGATTCTATCGATGATGTCGCTCGCCATCTATCGTTTTGTGCAGACCAACATCATCGCGATGCGCGCGTCGGCCGCAGCAGATGCGGTGGATGCGCGTTACACTGGATTGCGTGAAATGCTGACGCAGCAATTGCAGAGTCTGCCACCCGGCGCCGGCGCTCTCGTAGGCGACGCTGTGCGCGTAAACGATAAGGACCGCGACACGCTGACGTGGATTTGTTCCGCAGGGCCGGGCTTGATGACGCGGTACGCGCCGGGTGATTTCCGCGTTGATCTGCGTCTTCAGCCGCACGATGCAAAAAGCGCGCAACTCGATCTAGGCCTGCTGCGGCGGCCGAAAGACGACACTGCCATCGCGGATGAGCACGACTCCTTTGTGCCCCTGATCAACGATGTCACGAATCTGCAAATCCGTTTTTTCGACCCGCGCCTGAACGCATGGGTACCGCGCTGGACCGACACGATCACCCTGCCCCGTCTGGTGCGCATCTCGATCGGTCGTCGGGACAGCAAGGTTCCCGAAGAAATCGTCGTGCCGCTCGCGCGTACTGCGTTATGAAGTACGGGCAAAACAAGAGCGGCGCGGCGTTGCTTCTGGCGCTCTGGGCGTTGTTTCTGCTCGGGGCATTGGTCATGTCCTGGGCGCTGGATGTGAACTCCCGGCTAGGTGTTTCCGGCAGCGAGAACCGCATCTTGGAAGCCGAAGCGATGGCCAGCTCGGGCGCGGAAGTGGCGTTGAATCCAGCTATCAATCCCGGCTCGTCGAACCTTCAGCGCAACTTCACTGCGCGCCAGGGCTACAAAGTACGGGTGACAGGTGAAGGCGGCAGATTGAACATCAACTGGATCGTGGCCGGTGAAAACCCCACGCGACTGGAGATGCTGCGGCGTTATCTTGAGTTTAAAGGCATTGACCTGAACGAACGCGACCACATGATGGATTGCCTGCTCGACTGGGTTGATCCGGACAATATCCCGCGGCTGAACGGCGCGGAAGCGAGCGAGGGTTATCAGCCCGCTAATGCATTGCTGACGCGCATCGATGAGATGAAAAAGATTAAAGGTTGGGAAGCGTTCACATCGCAGCCGGGCTGGGATGATGATTTCACGCTGAACAGCGCCGGGCCGGTGGATCTTGCCTGGGCGTCACGCGCCGTTCTCCGCTGTATTCCCGGATTGAGCGATGCGATGATCGACAGGTTCTTGCAAGTGCGCGCCGGGCCCGACGGGATCGAAGGCACGGCTGATGATGCGCAATTCCAGAGCCTCGATGAAATCCGCAGCGTACTCGGGCTTTCGCCGCAACAATTCCAAGCCATCGCTCCGCTTATTTCCTTCCATGATTCGGTCATGCGCGTGACGAGTACCGGGTTTTCCGGCGATACCACGCGGGTGGTGCAAATGATTTTCCGCCGCAGCGGCGCCACGCCGCAAATGATTACCTGGAAGGAATTTTGAACGAGAAAACCAACGGCAAGTTTTTCCTGGTACCAGGAGCTGACGGCTGGAACCTGATCAGCGCTGAGCAGGGCCCGTGGAATGTGCGCGCTTTTTCCTCGCTCGATGAAGCGGCTGGTGCGCTGAATTCGGATTCCGATGTAGTACTCGCGCTGCCTGTCTCGGCTGTACTCGCGCAGCGTCTTCGCCTGCCCAACGTCGAAGGGGACGAGCTGCGCGAGATGGTGCGAATCCAACTTGAGAAAGCACTGCCCTACTCTGCCGAAGAAGTGACGAGCGACTTCGAAGTCATCGAACAGGTAAACGGCGAGTGCGTCATCTCCGCCGTGGCGGTACAAAACCAGCGGCTTAGCGAGCTGGCCGCGCCGCTGTTGAACCGCAACGTCATCCCGCGTGCCGTCACCGTTTACGCGGCACAGCGCCTGGCGAGCCACGCCGGCGAGGGCTGCGCCTTGTTCATTTATCCCGAAGCGGGCGTACTCGTCTCCGCGATCTCGGAAAATCGCAAACTTAGTTTCGCGCGCACCATCGATGGTGGCGAGGCTGCACCGCTCGAGATTGAGCTTCCGCAGCTTGCCTTGAGCGCCGAGTTGCAGGGCATCTGTGCGTCGTTCCAGAACGTGCTGCTCGATGAAAAATGTTTTCAGCTCCGCGACACTGTCCAGCAGGCACTCGATACGCCACCGGAAATCGTCGGCATCGAAACTCCGCCGGCCGCCACCGAGCTGAATCTTCTGCCCGCGGAATGGCGGGAGCAGCGTTCCCGTCTGGAACGCCGCACCAGATGGCAAAAACGCATTCTGCTCGCGTTCGCCGCGTACGGCGCGCTCATTCTCCTCTTCGTCGTGCAACTCATCTTCTTCAAAGGACGCAGCGCACAGCTCGATGCCCTCATCAAACGCGACGCGGCCAAGACCGCCTTCGTTCGTAAGGCATCGGATCAATGGAAAACGCTGGCCCCAGCCATCGATCCGCATTTTTATCCCATCGAAATTCTGCGGCACATCTTTGATAGTTTGCCTTCGCCTGACGTTCGCATCACCCAGTACAGCCAGTCAGCGCGACAGATTTCCATCGAAGGCGAGGCGAACACCGCTGCGCTCGCCTACCAGTTTGCCGATAAGGTGAAAAAGCAGCCCGATCTGCAAGGGTTCGCCTTTGACATGAGTGCGCCCCGTCTCCTGCCCAACGATCACGCGCAATTCCGGCTGGAGGGAAAACCGCGATGATGCTCCCGCCATTCATTCAGCGCATGAATCCGCGCGAGCGCGTACTTGCCGGCGTGGTCGGCGGCGTGGTGTTTTTGCTGGTGAATCTTTTCCTCTGGAGCTGGCTAATGGGCGCCATTCGCTCGGCGCGCAGCGACGTGGCCAAGCGCAAGATGACGCGCCTCGAGCAGACCGTCTTCCTGCGCGAAGCAGACCTTTGGACGAAGCGAGACAAGTGGCTGCGCGAGCATCAGCCTGTGTACAAAGGCGCGGCTGACGCTTCCGCTCTACTGGATCAGCTGAAGCAGACCGCCGGTAAAGACAGCGTGCTGATCGAGAATCCCGCCATCGGCGCTAACGAAACAAATCCAGCCTACCAATCGGTCTCAGTCTCAATCGAAACGAAAAGTCCGTGGCCGCCCCTGGTACACTTTCTCTACGACGTCCAGCTGCCGGAATCGTTTATCGTTTTCGAATCGGTCAACCTTGCCATTGACTCGGCTGACGCGACGCAAATGCGTGGCAGATTCAAAGTCGCGCGCTGGTACGCACCGCCCAACGTAGCCAAACCAAGATGAAAAAGTTAATCGCACTCCTTCTTCTCGCGCCGGCTCTGCTCCTCCGGGCCGACGACATCCTACCTAAGCGCCCAGACTTCGCTGCCTACAAAGCGATGCTCGATCGGTCGCCTTTCGCCGTCGCCACCGCGCAGACAGCGCAGGCCGCCGCGCCGGATTTCGCCCGCGACTGGTACGTGGCAAATGCGGCGCGGCTCGAGACCGGTGACCTCGTGACGATCGCTTCCACAACTGACAAGAATTTCAAAGAGTACTTAACTACCAAAGAGCCCAATGAACACGGGATCGCGATCAGCGAGATCAAATGGTCGGACAGGCTTGGTGAGACAAAGGTCACTATTACCAAGGACGGTAAGTACGCCACACTTGGCTTTAATCAGGCGTTGCTCTCGCAGCCGGCGCAAAATCCGGCGCTACCGATGCTCAACCCCGCGATCGTGCAGCAACCGGCAGTGATACCTCCTCAGCCGTTCCTCAAAGCTCCGGCGCCCATCCCTTCCTTGCCGCCCGCAGTGCAGGTGCAACAGCAAACACCTGACCCGCAGAATCGCTTTCGCACCCGCGGCGTGATCCAGCGGCCGCTTGCCAACGCGCCGGCGCCTACTCCGGCGGAAGAGCCGACCGCATCGGAGGAAGAGTAATGATTCATCCAGCAAAACAGTTGTCAGCACAGCGCGCCTGATTACATTCCGCGCTTCATGCCGAAGCCGATCGCCCGCAGCAAAACCCGCAAATCTGTCGCCAAACGCTTCAAAGTCACCGCGTCTGGAAAAGTACTTCGGCAGCACGCCTCGCGTCGTCATCTTCTCTCGGCCAAGAACGCGAAGAAAAAGCGGCAGCTCGCGAAAGCAGGTCACGTGCACGAGACCGATGTTGCCCGGATCAAAGCGAACCTGCCTTTCGGTTAGGAGGGTAGTCGAGAGTTGATGGCTGGTAGCTCAGGGCGCACACCAACTCTCGATCAAGCGACAAGCAATCGTGCGCCACAGAATGTCACGGCCTCGCCTGCTGAGTTGGCGGCGCCGTCACTTCCTCGCTGCGCACGGTCGTCGCGCTCGTCGTTGCCGTCGTAGTCTGCGGACGCTGAATTTCCGGCGATGGCGACGGGCTGTAAAGATCGCGCCGATTTGCCAGCGTGGTGCAGGACGTTTCGAGCGCGGCTAACAACAGCATAGCGAGCATTCTCATCCGCGCGAGCAGAACAAAAGCATCGCGCTCTGTCAATCTGGCGGTCCTGTTTGCCAGGCACGAAAACCCCGCGATATTCACGCTCCGTCAGGGGCTATGGACTGAGGGCTTACGAACCCCGCCAGGGCAGGAATGCAGCAACGGTAGTCTGACCTTCTTTGCCGTAGTTCTCTGGCGGACTTTTGTTTAGTTGAATGGTTGAGGAGTTGAGTGAAAGAAGACATCTGGTGCCTCCTCTCAACCGCTCAGCTTCTCAAGGCCTCAACCTTCTCAAGGTAAAGACGGCGCGCTTTGCCGAAGTGGTGGAAAGATGCGGCGAACCGCAGACCTACACCGTCTGGCAAAAATCGGCGGACGATCCGCAGCTGAAAAAGTTGGTCGCGCAGAACCGCATCATGACGATCCGTCGCGGCGCCGGGGCGGATTTCGGCGAAGTGGGATTTCACGAAGCAAAAAGTACGATCTATCTTCAGTTTCCGAAGTCGCTTAAGCGCTTCGCCGGTCAGCGCATTATCGGCATTAAATGGGAGCATGTGAAACCGTGAGGCTCGACGCGTTCAGCACTGATGAACTGTCGCGTTATTCGCGCCAGATAAATCTGCGGGAACTCGGCGAGGAAGGTCAGCGGCGCCTCAAAGCTGCGCGCGTCTTGTGCATCGGCGCGGGCGGTCTCGGCTCCCCTGCCGCGCTCTACCTCGCCGCCGCTGGTACCGGCACGATCGGCATCATCGATGACGACGTCGTCGAACTCTCAAATTTGCACCGGCAACTCTTACATGGCGCGCACGATGTGCAGCAGCTCAAAGTCGATTCCGCCGCGCACCGTTTGGGCGATTTAAATCCACACATCGCGATCGAAACCCATGCCACACGTTTCACCGCTGCTAATGCGCGCGAACTCATTTCAGAGTACGACGTTGTCATCGACGGCTCGGATAATCTGCCGACGCGTTACCTCTCAAACGATGTCTGCGTCTGGCTGCGGAAGCCTAACATCTACGGCTCCGTCCATCAGTTTGAAGGACAGGCTTCGCTCTTCGCTCCGCATCTCGGCGCCCCATGCTATCGCTGTCTTTTCCCTGAGCCGCCCCCGCGTGGCAGCGTTCCCACTTGCGCCGAGGCGGGAGTACTCGGCGTCGTCCCTGGATTAATCGGCACAATCCAGGCGCTCGAGACGATCAAGCTCATTACCGGCATCGGCGACAACTTGCTGGGCCGCTTACTTCATATCGATTGTCTGTCGTTGCGCATGCGCGAGTTCAATATTCGCCGAGACCCAGATTGCCCGGTCTGCGGCAAAGCGCCCACCATCACCGAGCCGGTTGAGTACGAACAGCCTTGCGCGGTAAGTACCGCAGCTGTGAGTGAGATTTCTCCTCTCGAGCTGCACACAATGATCAGCCGCGGCGAAGCCGTCACGTTGCTCGATGTGCGCGAGCCCTTCGAATTCGAGATCGCGCGGATCGACGGTGCGCAACTGATCCCGCTCGGTGACGTGCCAGAGAGACTCGGTGAAATCCCGCGCGGCGGCACGACAGTCGTTTACTGCAAAAGCGGTTTGCGCAGCACTCACGCCATCACCTTCCTGCGGGGCAAAGGCTTTGATAGTCTCGTGAATCTCGCCGGCGGCATCGACGCCTGGCGCGCGCAAATCGATCCAGCGCTGCCAAAGTACTGAGCGACCGTTTGCCCGCGCACCACGCCGCGCGTATCAACTTCGACATGCAGCGACAACTTGCAGGGACAGCGCCTCGCTTGCCGCCAGGCATCACAACGCGGGTCGCTGCTCTGTACTTAGCCTGCTGCATCGTCTCTCTTGTCGCACTCCCGGGGTGCGACCGCATGATCACCCCACGCCACAGCCAGCAACTCAAAGACGCTGACGCCAAAGTAGCCGCGGGCGATTTTACCCGCGCCGTCAGTTTATATGAATCTGCGCTTCAGGACCGCCCAAGCGACGCCGACGTGCATTACAAGCTCGCGCTGCTCTACGACGACAAGATGAACGACCCGCTGAACGCAATCCATCACTTTAAACGTTACCTCGTTATCGCGCCGAATGGTGTGCACGCGGCGGATGTGAAGGATTTCATCAAACGCGACGAGGTGGCGTTACTCACCAGCCTTTCCGGCGACGCGATCATCAGCCGGGCCGAAGCAACGCGGCTGCGCAATGAGAACATGACGTTGCGCAGAGAGCTGGATGAAGCGCGCGGGCGTACTCACACTCTGCTCGCGTCAGATCATGGCAGCAATGCCAGCCCGACGAAGAACGGCGCCCACCGAACTTACGTGGTGCAGCGGGGCGACACGCTCGCATCTATCTCGCGGAAATTCTTCAAGACATCCACACGCTGGAAGCAGATCCTGGAAGCGAACCGGGACGTGATCGATAACCCGAAGAAATTAACCGCCGGCCAAACGCTGAATATACCATCGCGGTAAATATCGGAGCAGAAACCATCTCGTGATGCTTCTCAGTGTGTCATGTTGAGCGCAGTTAAACATCTCTGACTATTACTGCTGCCGTGGAATCCAGAAAAGGATTCGGCCACGAGGAATCGTTGCCCTACAGGCTTCCGGCGCGACGTCGTACTCAGGTTTGTTTGCCCATCAGCCTCCGTCCAACCAGAGATTCTCTGTTCGGCGTTTTCTTTAGGCCAACCACATTCTCGCGTTGGACATAGGCCGACGGCTACAGCGCTGCAGGTGTCGCGTTTTCTGTAGGCGAATCATCCCTCGTTGGCGACGGTTTACGGGTTCCGGGCAATGAGGACCGAACTATTTACAAAGACGACGGCTTCCAGCTACTGCGGCAGGCGTGCTTGCATGTTCCGCGGCATCTGATCCGGACGTTTGTCGCGCGCCTCCAGCGTTTCACGCCAGACAGCATTTCTACCCAGTTTACCTTCCGGCGAAGACTTTGTGTTCGCCGCGTTCGGTTGCACGATCATCCTGCCTCCACTCGGGTGAGCTTTATCCATTAGCGTTTGTAGCTGGGAACTATCACTCACGTGAATTATTTTCACTGCGCCCGAGCGGCTGGCCTGTTTGGATGAAACGAGCGCGCCCGTTCCAGTGCTCGTAGATCGCGCCGCTACCTTCGAAACTACAACCTTGTCGCTGTTGGCTTGCGGCTCTGTCGCAGCCGTACTTTTCGTCGTTACCGATGAACTGGCCGGCACATTCGCCGTGAATGCCTTGTGGATCGCCGCCGCCATCGTCGCCGAGTAGTTACTCAGCGTGACGGTAGTTCCGGTTTCAGTGACAAGGAACGAGCCGCCGCCCGTGACTGCCACGCGCCCACTGTTCAGGTTGGTGAAACTACCAGACACGTTACTGCCCGTAATGATGGTGAACGTATTGCCGCTGCCCGGCTGATAGCCATTCACCAAGGAAAGGATCAACTGCCCGTTTAAGGCGATTGTGCCATTGCCGGTGATCTGCCCGTAAGCGGTTAAACTGCCGATCTGCAACGATAGCTTGGAAGAGCTCAGCAAGGTCAGAGTGCCGCCATTGATGTTCATCGCGTTCACACCGAGGTCAATTACTCCCGATGAAGTCAGGATACCGGTAAGCTGGATCGATCCGCCGCTCACCTGCTGGATCGTTCCAGCGTTGAGGAAGTCTCCCCCCCCGTTTCCACTAAGTGATAGAATTCCCCCGTTGCTAGCCTCGACTGTGCCGCCTGATTGATTGTTGAACGTACCTGAGCCTGCGACGGGATCGATGACAAGCGCAGCGCCATTTACGTTGGCATTAATCACGCCGGAATTAATAATGGCGGTATCGTTATTACCGAAGGTGCCGGAGTTACTTGTCTCCCCTTCAATAGTGTTATCAACATTGGTCAGCATCGCACCGCTGTTTGCAGCACGTATTCGGTCGGCCTG
>JAFASN010000023.1 GCA_019244415.1 Verrucomicrobiota bacterium
CTTTATGATCTCATTTCGCAGGCCGGCCTGAAACAGGAGCAGGTCGTCCAATTTTATTCGTTCATGTCGCAGCTCGGCATGGCAGCTCAGGCCATCGATATCGTCTATCAACTTAATGCCGGCGAAGATGCTGATGCGGCGATTTACCAGCGCGGCGCGTCACCGCTCGAATCGATTTCGTTCGGCAGCAATGGCTCGTCAGACGTCGTCTTAAGAAGCCTGACGGCAAGCGATCGGCTGCTCGCCTTTCGTTATCATGATCTGATCCTGCTGAAGAACTACAGCGCCCAGCCAGTCTCGGTGCGCGGCCGTCCGCTGGTGCGCGGCGGCTTCTGCCGCATTTATCCCGGTCAACGCATTCTCGTCGGCGACCAGGTACTTAGTTACCAGGACCTGGCCCAATATTTTAACGCCAAGAAAAACGTCTCGCTGCCGCAGATTTTCATTCGCGTAAATCGAGATTCCGACGAAGTCGAGCTGGAGCGCGCGCGCACGCGTGAGAGTGCGCTGGAGGTGACGTTTGGGCTGAAAGTACAGGTGCGCGCGTTGCGCGACGTGGAAGCTGAACTCAATGGCACAAAGCTGAGCGCCGGCGCGCGTGTCGACGCCGCCCTGGATGACAAAATCGTCTTCCACAATGACAGCGAGCTGGACCTGAATGACCTTCGCCGTCGCGCGCGAGCACTTGGCGGGCGGTTCCCGCTAAAAGCTTCGAAGTCAGAATATCTGGTCTCGAACAACAGCAGCCTGCTCCAGGCGGATGACATCCTGCTCTCACCCGGCACGGCGGGCGATGTTCTCCTGAAAATTCTTTGCGATTACGACAAACGCATCGGCACACTCGAAGTACTGGAAGCGGATCGCCCCATTCTGGTGGAAGAGATCCCCGTGCGCACGACCGCGCCGCTGAAAGATGGAGACACCATCCGCATCGATGTCGGCCAGGTGCTCCGCTGTAATTTTTCCGAGCGCATCATCGAGGAAGAGCGCAACATCGTGCGCACGCTGGAAGTGAGCGAGCTGAGCCACCATTTCGCCGGCGGCGAAGTCGGGCTCGACGGAATTTCCTTTACGGTCAACCGCGGTGAGCTCGTCTGCGTGATGGGCGCGAGCGGCTGCGGGAAAAGTACGCTGCTCAAGGTGCTGGCCGGCCAGCTGCAGCCCACGCGCGGCCAGATTTTACTCAATGGCCAGTCACTCTATGCAAATCTCGACGAACTGAAGCGCTACATCTCTTACGTACCGCAGGAGGACGCCTTCGATGAGCACCTGACCATCGGCGAGAACCTGCAATTCGCGGCTGCCATTCGCTCGCCCCACCTTTCCCGGCGCGATCGCATGCGCCGCCTCGAAGGCAAACTGGTAGAGCTCGGCCTGAGTGAACGGCGCGACGCCATTGTCGGCACAGCCGTGAAAAAAACGCTCAGCGGCGGTGAACGCAAACGGCTGAACATCGGCCTCGACATGATCGGTTCGGCCGACGTGTACCTTTTCGATGAGCCCACCAGCGGCCTCAGCTCGAAGGACAGCGAGCACGTCATCGAGATCATCCGCTCGATGGCCCATAACAAGATCATCGTGGTGACCATTCACCAGCCGAGCTCGAAAATTTTCCAGATGTTTCACAAGGCCATCCTGCTGGATAAAGGCGGCCGGCTGGTTTTCTTCGGCACGCCTAACGAGATGCTGCGGTACTTTGCCGAAGCAGAGCATCAGCACCAGTTCGGCGCTGATCTCGGCGCCTGCCCGGCCTGCGGCACCACGCGGCCGGAATTCATCTTCGACGTCCTCGAGACACCGCTGCGCGATCTCAGCGGCGACATTATTTACGAGGAAAATAATCGCGCCCAGCTCGTGCCGGCACGGCGGTACTCACCCGAGTTCTGGCGCGATAAGTACGAAGCTTACCGGCTCATCCAGGACGTTAAGCAGGTTTCGTTGCGCAAAGAGCCGGCGTCGCCGCTCCCCATGGCGCCGGAGGAAAAACGCAGACGCGCTCCCATCCGCTGGCACGACGAATGGACGCAGCTGCGCACGCTGCTCAACCGCGCCTTCATCAGCAAAATGCGCAACCGCGCTAATCTCTGGATCACCATCGCCGGCGCGCCGGTACTCGCGCTCGTCACCGGTACTTTGCTGCGCTATTCCGATAGCGGTAATTACGATTTCGCGTCGGCATTTCACATTCCGCAGTACCTCTTCATCGCGCTCCTTGTCATCATGTTCCTCTCGCTGGCGAACAGCGCGGACGACATCATACGCGATCGCGTGGTACTCCAGCGCGAACGCAATCTGGATGTGCGGCTGCCGTACTACATCTTTGCCAAGATGGTTTCGCTGTCGGTGTTCGCGCTTGTGCAGTCGCTGCTTTTCGTACTCATCGGCAATTACATTCTCGAGATTCGCGGGATGTTCTGGATCGATCTCGGGCTCATGTTCATTACCGCGCTGGGAAGCCTGGCACTGGGCCTGGTGATTTCGTCCCTTGTCTCCGATGCCAAGGCGGCGGTGAACATCATGGTTTGGGTACTTATTCCCCAAATCCTCATGAGCGGCGCGCTGATCAAGTTTGAGGACATGAACCGCAACCTCGGTTTCCGCTATCTCATGCAGCGGTGGTTTTCCGAGCACAGCACGGCCGACGAAAGCAAAAAGATGGACAGCCGTCTCGAGGTGCCGCTCGTCTGCCAGTTTATCCCGATGCGCTGGTCATATGAAGAAGTCATCGTTGCCCAGGCGAAGCTGAATCCGCTCACGCGCCGGCAGGACCGCGCGCAACGCGACATCGACGCGCTCGTGGCAAAGCGCGACACCGCGCCCGCCGCCACCAAGCGGCTAAATGACTTAAAGGAAATCCTCGCTGTCCTTTCCGGTCTGGAAGCGAAAACACCACAGCAGCTCGACCGGTATTTGAGCGACGTCGATCAAGTACTCGATGGCAAAAAGCCGTTCGATCGCGCGGTGTTCAACGATGCGAGCGGCCCAGTCACGGCAGAGACATTGTATCTCAACCAGAAAGTTTCCGATCTCGTCTCTAACGCTGAGATGGAGCAGAGCGATTATCGGCGCGGCGGAAAACCGAACGTGTTCTTCGGGCAATTCAAACGCTACTTCGGCGTGCAGGTGAACCTTTTCGTCTTCAATACCGCCGTACTCATTGGCTCGATGGTGGCCCTGCTCGGTTTACTTCATTACATTCTGCGGCGGCAGCTGAAAGTACGCACGAGGTAGAGGTTGTAACCCGTACTCACGCCGGCGCATGACACCGCGGTTTGAACGCGTAAGATGCCCGCATGGCCGAACGTAAAGAACTCCCGCGTTTGATTGTCGCCCCGAGTGAAACCGATGCGGACATGCTTTACGCGACCGGTATTTTCATCGGCGACCCATTCATCTTTCTTGAGCAGAACGGTAAACGCACGCTGGTCTTGAGCGACTTGGAGATTGATCGCGCCCGCAAAAATGCGCGCGCCGATGAGTTCGTCATGCTGAGCGAACTCGAGCGCGAGGTGCAGGGGAAAGCGAAGACAGCGCCGGCCTATGAGAAAGTACTGGCGCATTTCCTTAAAAAGCGCGGCGTTCGACGTGCGATTGTGCCGGCGAATTTTCAGCTTGGCTACGCAAACGAACTCAAGCGCGGCGGCATCTCGTTAGAAACGACGAACGGCCTCTTCTGGCCGAAGCGCGAAACAAAGACGGAAGAGGAAGTCGCGAAGATCAGCCGCGCGTTGCGCATCACCGAGGCGGGAATGAAACGCGGAATGGAAGTGTTGAAAGCGTCGCAGCCAGAGCAAAATCGAAAATTGAGCTGGTCCGGTAAAACGTTGACCTCGGAAATTCTGCGCGCGGAAATCGACAGCGCGATCCTGCGTGCTGGCGGAATCCCAGCGAATACGATCGTGGCCGGCGGCGATCAGGCGTGTGATCCGCACGAACGCGGCTTCGGGCCACTGTCCGCCGATTCGCTGCTCATTCTCGACATCTTTCCACGCGACGCGAAGACCGGCTTCTGGGGCGACATGACGCGAACCGTCGTGCGTGGCCGCGCGAGCGAAGAGCAGCGCAGACTCTGGAGTACGGTCAAAGCTGGCCAGGCGCTCGCGCTCAAACGGATCAAAGCCGGTGTGGACGGGATGAGCATTCACAAGGCGATCCAGGAATTTTTTACCGAGCGCGGTTTCCCGACCGAGGAACGCGACGGCCGCCGCGTTGGATTTTTCCATGGCACCGGCCACGGGCTTGGGCTGGAAATACATGAGTACCCGCGGTTGCAAAAGGTGACCTTGAAAGTGGGACAATGCCTCACGGTCGAGCCGGGCTTGTACTACCCCGGAATTGGCGGGACGCGGATTGAGGACGTGGTGATCGTGGAGAAAAATGGCTGCCGTATTTTGTCGAAGTTTCCCCAGCAACTGGAGATTTGATGCGCGCTGTCATTCCGAAGCGCGCGCACGCTGAACCTCGCACTCGGCAAACCGCCTCTACAACGTTGTCGTGACGAAATGAACGCGCGCGTCCGCCAGCGGTCTAACATTTGACCTAAAACATCTATGTACCCTTACGGATACGGTTATGGCGGCGGCATCTGGGGCAACTGGCTTCTGCTCATCGGCATTCCGATGGTCATCGGGCTGTGGGCGCAGTTCCGTGTTTCCGGCGCGTTTCGCAAATGGGGCGAGGTGCGCGCCAGCTCAAACATCACCGGCGCGGAATGCGCGCGCGAGATTTTGCAGGCGGCGAACATCAACGACGTGGATGTGGTCGAGACGAATGACTACCTGGGTGATCATTACGATCCGACCAGCAAAAAGCTTTGTCTCTCGAGCGGCGTTTACAATACGCCCTCCGTGGCAGCGCTGGGCATTGCCGCGCACGAAACCGGTCACGCCATTCAGCACGCGAAAGCGTACGCGCCGTTGAAATGGCGGATGGCGATCGTGCCGCTGACCATGTTTAGCTCGCGTCTGCTGCCCTTTGTCATTTTCGGGGGATTAATTTTCCACATCACGGGCCTGATCACGCTTGGCATCTACTGCTACCTTATTCTCCTCGTCTTCCAGCTGATCACGTTGCCGGTTGAGTTCGACGCATCGCGCCGGGCGAAAATCATTCTCCAGCAAATGGGCATCGTGCAGCCTGGCTCGGAAGCCGCCGGTGTGCGAAGTGTACTTAATGCCGCCGCCCTTACGTACGTGGCTGCGTTTATCGCTGTACTTGGCAACCTGCTTTACCTCATGTCAGTGCGCGACCGCCGCAATTAGCGTTCACCTTTGAAACGAATGAACGCCGTCCTCGCGCCCCCGCGCCGCATCTCCGATTTGTTGTCGTCCGGACTCGGGGCGACTGTTAAGAAGAGGCGCGCCATGGACCAGCGAGACGAAGACCAGCAGCTCGTCGCGCGTACTCAGGACGGCGAGGCGAGCGCGTTCGACCAACTCGTGGTCAAGTACACGCCGCGCCTTTACGGGCTGGTTTACAACATGACCTCGAACCACGAGGACACGAACGATCTGCTCCAGGACATTTTCGCCAAGGCCTACAAGTCCATCCGCGGGTTCCGCGGCAAATCGTCGTTCTACACCTGGATTCACTCCATCGCGGTGAACATGACGCTAAACTTTCTCAAGAAACGCGGCCGCCGTTTCCACATGAGCCTGGATGACGTGGACGCGAGCATTCAGAACGACAAGGAATTTCTCGAAGTCACGCAAACGAGCAGCCCGGTTCGGGAGGCGGACTTGAGCGAGCTCCAGCGAAGATTGAACGAGGCCATGATGAAATTGTCTGATGAACACAGAGCCGTGGTCACCATGTTCCACATTCAAGGCATGCCTCACGCCGAGATCAGTAAAATCTTGAACGTTTCTGAAGGCACGGTACGCTCCCGGCTCTTCTACGCGAATCGGCAGCTGCAAAATTATCTGGACGAATTTAGAAAGAATCCGGTGGCGTAAGGACGGGAACGATGGACGAACAATTTGACGATAGCGAGATCGGACGGCTGCTTCGGCTGAAACGTCACGAACAACCGCCTCCGGGATATTTCGAAGATTTCCTGCACGAATTCCATCGCCGGCAGCGAGATGAACTTTTGCGGCAGCCATTGTGGCAGATTGCGCTGAACCGCGCGCATGACTTCATGATGGGCCTGAACGTGCACCGGCTGGCCTCCTACCCGGCTGCCGTTGCCGCGGTACTTATCTGCGCGGCAGTGATTTCACTGAAGATTTATGAGGCGCCGCAGAGTTCGGAGCTTGCGCAAAGTACACCCGTGATTTCCGCTCAGCCGGTCAGCAGCGATAACGAAACCTGGGACCTTGCGCCCGCTTCCGTAACGAGCGCGACGCGCGTGGCAAGTTTGCAGCCGCCAATCCATTTCTCCAATGTTTCGACTCATCGGACGGCGACGCCGCCCCGCTACGTGCTGGACAGCAAGCCGGTGAGTTATGAGTCGACACTGCGGTTCTAGGCGGCCCGTCGCAGTGCCGGGTCGCGCCATGCTTCGTTCCCTCGCGCTCCTGCTCTGCACCATGGCCATTTCGGCGCGCGGCCAGGATCAGGCGGCGGACGCGATCAGCCGCGAAGTCAAGGACCTCTTCGATCGCTGCGCTAAAGCGGTCGTGAAAATCCACGGTGTGGATGAGCATAGCGAGCTTTCGGGTACCGGGTTTTTCATCGATCCCACCGGGACGATCTACACTGCGTACTCAGTGGGCGGCGAAGGCGCGAATTTCACCGTCGAGTTTGGCGGCAAAAAAATGCGGGCTCGCCAGCTCGTGGCCGATCTTCGCAGCGGCATCGCCATGCTAAAGGTGGACGCCGATTCTCCCGCGTTGCCGATCGGACGAGCAGAACAGCTCGGTGTGGCTGCTCCTGTGGTCATGATCGGGTATCCGCTCGACCTTCCAGAAACGCCGAGCTTCGGCATGGTTGCCGGTTTTGACCGCAAGTACCTTGATCAGTACCTCACCACCACGCACCTGCGCGTAAATTTACCGGCGCAGCGCGGCGAGGCGGGTGCGCCGCTCTTGAACATGAAAGGCGAGGTGGTGGGAATCGTCGTGAGCAGCCTGGAAAACAGTTCCTCGTGTTATGCGCTGCCGATTGAAGCGGCGGAGAAAATTCGCGGCGATTACATGCGTTTCGGCGAGGTGCGCCACGGCTGGATTGGCGCCCATCTGGCCGAAGCGCCGGAGCAAAAGGACGGCTCGCGCGCGGAACTGACAGACATCATCGAAGACACACCTGCTGCCGATGCCGGACTGAAGAGTGGCGATATCCTGCTTCAGGTGGGAACGAAGCAAATTCACCAGCCCGATGACATCATTGATGCCTCATTTTTCCTCACCGCTGGAGATGTGGTGCCAATCACGGTCTTGCGCGATGGGCAAAAGGTTACCGTTAATGTCGAAGCTGCTGTTCATCCCGCGGCGCAGAACCACGCGATTGCCGCGCCCGGTACGAACCAGGCGTTTCCGCTGCGATTAGAACAGCCGACCGACAACACTCCGTAGCTTCCCGGCGCATATTCATGCAGATTGCACCCGATGCGGGTGCTCGCCATAGATGCTTCGCTCCGGCACACCGGAGTCGCCGTCGTTGAACAGGAGAATGGTCACGCACGCGCGGTCTTTTACGGCACGATCCATAACGCGCCGGCCCTGCGGTCGTCGGCATGTCTGGTCGCGATCCGCGAGCAACTCAGGCAATTAATTCTTCAGCATCAGCCGGAGTGCTGTGCCATGGAAGCCGTCATTTACGTACAAAGTTATAAGACCGCGATCACCCTCGGCGCCGCGCGGGGCGCGGCCATTCTCGCGGCCGCGGAAAATCAGTTGCCGGTATTCGAATATGCGCCGACGCGCGTGAAGCAATCAGCTGCGGGCTCCGGCGGTGCAGCGAAAAGCCAGGTCGCGTTCATGATGCGCGCGCTGCTCGGATTGACCGAAACACCTGATCCTGATGCCGCCGATGCGCTGGCCATTGCCCTCACGCATTTGCGCGCCGATGCCGCCGGCCGGCTCGGCCTCCCGGGGGTGAAGCAAATTTGAGTGGGTTTGGTACTCAGAAAAACAGGCCGAATTCTTACCGCGAATACTGTCGGAAGTACACGTGAATCTCTGGCTGAAGTGTTCATGTCCGCCACCACCTTAGACGTTCGTTGGCTTGGACGAGTCGAGTACGGCGATGCTTTGGTGTTGCAGGAACAAGCCGTGGCAAACAAGCGCGTCGATGCGAACGCGCCTGACACCTTGCTGCTGCTCGAGCACCATCCGGTTTACACCATCGGCCGCACGCCGGACCAGGCTAGCTTGCGCGGCGCGGCCCATCTGCCGCATCCACTTTTTCAAATCAACCGCGGCGGCCAGGCGACTTACCACGGGCCAGGCCAGCTTGTCGGTTATCCCATTATCGATCTGCGAAATTGTGGCCAGGATTTGCACAAATTTCTCCGCTGGATCGAAGAGCTGCTCATCACGTTCCTGACGAGTTTCGGGGTTGTCGCTTGCCGCCGGCCGGGATTGACCGGTGTCTGGGTGGAGAACCGCAAGATTGCGTCCATCGGCGTGGGTGTGCGCCACTGGATCACGATGCACGGTTTCGCGCTCAACCTGTGCGGCGATCTCTCGCCCTTTGCGCAAATCACGCCGTGCGGCCTGCCCGACGTGACGATGACATCGGTGGAAAAGGAGACGGGTCGGAGCGTGACAGTCGCGGCGGCAGCGGCCATGATGGAGCGGGCGGCAAAAGCGGCCATCGATCATCTGCGCGTCACGGCCCAGCCGCAAATCACATGAAGACAATCGATATTCCTCTTGAAGACACCTTTGCTGACGTCATCAGCAAAGCTCAGCGCGGACTCGGCATATCCGATTCGGAGTTGGCGCAAAAAGCACGGCTCGACGCGCACACGCTGCGCCGTTTGCGCGCTGGCGAGTTTGATGAGCTCGCCCTCTTCCGCGTTGCGCCCGTGCTGGCTCTCGGCGCCCGCGCCTTGTCCGATCTGGCGCAGGACCAATATCGGCCGGAAGTACACGAGATCGATGGCCTCGCGCTCTTCAATACGCGCTTCCACGATATGCGCGTGAATGCGTTTCTGGTGTGGGACCCAAAATCGCGCGAAGCCCTTGCCTTTGATACCGGGGCCGACGCCAGCGAAATGCTGGCTCGCGCCGAGGAGGAAGGACTAACGATCAAGCTGATCCTGCTCACGCACGCGCACCCTGATCACATAGCCGATCTGGCCAGACTGGTGAACGCCACGCCCGCGCCCGTGTACATTTCCGGCCGCGAATCGGCGCCGGGCGCGGAAGCGATCAGCGAAGGGAAAGAATTCGAGCTCGGCCGGCTGCACATCAAGACGCTGCTCACGTGGGGCCATTCGCGAGGCGGAGTGACGTACTTTGTCACCGGTTTGTCGCGACCGCTTGCCATCGTGGGCGATTCAATCTTCGCCGGCTCAATGGGCGGCGGAAATGTTTCCTACAAAGATGCGCTGCGGAATAACCTGGAAAAAATTCTCACGCTGCCTGACGAAACGATCATCTGCCCAGGGCACGGTCCGCTTACAACCGTAGGCCAGGAGAAGGAGCATAACCCGTTCTTTGCAGGTTTGATATGAACATTGGTTTCGTCGGCGTTGGTCGCATGGGCGCGAACATGGCGCGACGGCTGGTTGATTGCGGTATGCGTGTGACTGCGGTTTACGATGTGAATCGCGCGGCAGCGACGGCGTTGGCCAGCGAATTGCATTGCGCGGCCTGCCAGCAGTTGTCCGATGTGACCGCGGAGTGTGACGTCGTCATCACGGTCGTGACCGATGACGCGGCCATGCGGGCCATATTTGCCGAATCCGGAGACAGCCTTCTCGTGAATGCGCGCGGCAAATTGTTCATCAATTGCGC
>JAFASN010000035.1 GCA_019244415.1 Verrucomicrobiota bacterium
GAGCGCCTTCAACTCATGTCGGTTGAAGGATCTCGCATGACCATGCAACTATTCGCACCCGTCGAACTTGTCTCGGTGGAATTTTCCGCCAACCTGGAAGTGAAACAGCTGGTGCTCCGCTGTCGCGGCAGCGCCGTCCGCGTTACGCTCAATGCGCACGCTGCCGCTGCTCACACCGGTGCGACGTTCGAGACAAAAGCGGTCGGTGTTGACGACTCCCGCCATATCACCGAACTCACGCTCGTCCCGCTAAGCTGACCCGCCGCGGCGGAGCATAAATTTGCGGTACTCATGCTCGTGCTCCCCGCCTGAGTACAGCGCGGGTGTGAATCACCTACTCCAGCCCAACTGCTCGGAAGGTTTCGTCCACATGCCGCAGGTGCGGTTCCATCGAGCAAAGTTCGTCGATCTGTGAGCTTGATAGTCGCGCAGCAATCTCCGGTTCGAGCTTTGCATTCTCGTTGAAAGTGCCGTTGCCGCTCCAGGTTTTCATCGCCGCACGCTGCACCGCTTCGTAAGCGGCTTTGCGCTCCGCGCCCGCACGCGTAAGCGCGAGCAGGATGGACTGGCTGAAAGGCAAACCGCGCGTCAGCGCCAGATTGCGCGCCATGTTTTCCGGGTAAACGCGTTGGCCGCTTACCAGCTCGCGCAATTTCACCAGCATGTAATCGAGAAGCATGCACGAGTCCGGCAGGATGATCCGCTCCGCGCTGGAGTGGCTGATGTCGCGCTCATGCCAGAGCGCTACATTTTCCATGGCGGCAACGGCGTTGCCGCGCAGTACGCGCGCCAGCCCACTGAGCCGCTCGCCCGTGATTGGGTTGCGTTTGTGCGGCATGGCTGAGCTGCCTTTCTGGCCTTCTGCGAAATGTTCTTCCACCTCCAGAACTTCCGTGCGCTGCAAATGGCGGAACTCAGTCGCCCAGCGATCGATTGACGACCCGATGAGCGCCAGCGTGGTGAGAAATTCCGCGTGCCGATCACGTTGAATGATCTGGGTCGAGATTTTCGCCGGCTCAAGGCCGAGCCGCTGGCAGACCTCATACTCAACCCGCGGGTCGAGGTGCGCGTGCGTCCCCACCGCGCCGCTGAGCTTTCCTACGCGCACGCGTCGCGCTGTTTCCCTCAGTCGTTCCTGAGCGCGACCGAACTCATCGTACATCAGCGCAAGTTTAAGACCGAACGTGATCGGCTCGGCGTGAATGCCGTGACTGCGGCCGATCATCGGCGTGCGTTTGTACTTCCGCGCCTTTTCCGCAACCGTCTCGCGCAGCGCAGTTACATCAGCATCGAGAATATTCGCCGACGCGCTCATCTGCACCGCCAGCGTCGTGTCCAGAATGTCCGATGACGTTAACCCTTGATGAATCCAGCGCGCTGCCGGCCCGATCGACTCAGCGACGTTCTCCAGGAATGCAATGACATCATGATTCGTGCGCTTCTCGATCTCGGCGATCTCGGCGATCGAAAATTTTCCCTTATTCCGGATCTCGGCCGCGTCTTCCGCCGGAATCTGACCCAGGCGGGCCATCGCTTCGCAAGCCAACGTCTCGATCTCGAGCCAGATCTGGAACTTCCGTTCGTCTGACCAGACGGCGCGCATTTCCGGCCGGGAATAACGCTCGATCACGTTGCGTTCTGTAGTGGCGGTTCGTCACCGTCGCAACTGCCGGCGCCGATCGTCGTCACCGCACGTCACGCTGTGAGTACGAAAAAACTCCCGCAGGGACACTGCGGGAGCGTTTTCAAAAATTGGTCGTGCGGAAGTTAGCAGACCTTCGCGCGAAGCGTTCGGCCGTGATCTTCGACTCGTACTTTGCCACTGCCGAGCAGGTCAGCGACGGCGGCCACCGTCTCGCGGCTGCTTTTGGTGCAGGAACTGACTGCCACGATGAGGTCTCCGAGAGAAAGCTTTTTGGGTTGGCGCAGGATCTGGGAATTCTTTTTCATGCTGCTTCTAAAGACAGCAAACCGGGTGCCAACGTTCATTTCTCCTGCCTGTGCCGGGTGTTCTACCTCGGTAAGCGCGCCGTTTGCCGCAGGCGTCAGTGTGAGCACTGACACTTCTGTTCTACTTTGATACACGAGCGCTGCTAGCGCGCTTCGTCACTCGTCCGCGCCGTAGCCCGCATGACAACGAAGTACAAAATGCAAAGTACGACTACTGCCCCCACGATGATGTGCGACTTCGACTTCAACGCCGCAGCCAGCGCGGCTGGATCCTGGCTGAGCATGTCGGGCGTAATCGCCGTCTGCCCGAACCATGCGAGCACTCCGCACCACAGCGCTGACCCGGCGATCGTCACAACACTGAAGGTGCCAAAATTCATCCGAATGATCCCGGCTGGAATCGAAATGAGATGCCGAATAACGGGCAGCAGCCGTGCAAAAAAGATACCGCCGGCTTCATAGCGATGCAGCCAGTGCTCCGCCCGCTCCAGCTTCGCTTCGCTGACGAAAAACAGGCGACCCCATTTCACAATCACGATCCGGCCGAGCCAAAACGATACCCAGTACGAAAGCGCTGCGCCGAGCCATGAACCAAATGTGCCCGCGGCAATGACGGCCCAGACGTTGAAGCGGCCCTGGCTGGCGAGGAATGCTGCGGGCGGAATCACGATCTCGCTCGGCACCGGAATGATTGAGCTTTCCATCGCCATCAGCAAAATGATGCCGAGGTAACCCCATTGCTGCACCCAGCCGAACCAGATTTGCAATAGATCATGCATATTAGTTTGTCATTCGCGGCGGTGCGAAGAATCTCTCGATTGAAGATTGTGTCCACATGATTTACCGGCGGGTACTCAAATACTACCGCGCATTCACCGGCGCGACGCTGCTTGGGCTTGCCTTTTCTCTGGCAAGTATCGGATTGAATCTACTCAAGCCGTGGCCGCTCAAAATCATTGTGGACGACATCTTACCGCATCGCGATCATGGTTCTTTCGACGCGCTGTTCCACAGTTCGTTAGCGACGAAGTTGCCGCCATTTAGCGCGATGCAAACCGTTGCCCTCCTTTGTGCCGCGCTCGTTGTCATTCAACTGCTCTGGGGCATTTGCAACTACATCAGTAATTTTGTCTTCGTCAAAGCTGGCCTGAAGGCGCTGCTGAAGCTCCGCACTGAGCTATATGCTCATCTGCACCGTCTCTCACTCAAGTTCCACGATGCGCGTCGTTCCGCCGATTCCAGCTTCCGCGTAGCCTATGATTCGCAAGCCATCCAGACCATTTATAACAAAGGATTCACCGCGATCTTCGGTTCGGTTGTCACATTGATTGGCACGTTCGCGATCATGCTGCGACTGGACTGGCAGCTGGCCGTACTCTCGCTCGCCATCGTTCCGCTACTTATCCTTACCATCTACTTTTTCGCGAATCGCATCCGTCGCGAATCAACTTCCATCCAGGAGCAGGAAAGTGCCGTCCTTGCCCAAGCCCAGGAAGGTCTTGCTTCCATTCGAATGGTGCATGCCTTCGGGCGGGAGGAGTTTGAGGTTTCGCAATTCCAGCAGCAGGCGCGTGGCAGTCTGCAGGCCAACCTGCGACTGACTATTACCAACGTGAAAAGCGCACTTGTCATTAGCACGCTAATGGTGCTCGGCACCGCGGCCATGTACTACATCGGCACACTGCATGTACTCACCGGCAGGCTGTCGCTCGGTGCGCTTCTTGTCTTCAGCGCATACCTCCTCATGCTTTATCAACCGCTCGAGTCACTCACTTACACCGCTTGGGCGATGGAAGGCGCCACTGCCGGCGCACGGCGCTGCTTCGAAGTACTCGATCGGCCGGACGATGTCGTTGATGCGCCGATGGCGGTTGCGATCGAGAATACGAAAGGTGCAATAGCGTTCGATGACGTGAGCTTCGGTTATGATGAAGATCGCGCTGTTCTGCACCATATCGACCTAGAGATTGCGCCAGACCAGATCGTTGCCCTCGTTGGCGGCACCGGCGCGGGGAAAAGTACGTTACTTAGTTTAGTACCACGTTTCTATGATCCTACTTCCGGCAATGTTCTGCTCGACGGTTTGGATATTAGCCAGGTCACCAAGAGATCGTTGCGCAACCAGATAGCGATTGTCCTACAAGACACCTTGCTTTTCTCGACCAGCGTGCGCGAGAACATCGCTTATGGACGGCCGTCGGCGAGCGAAGATGAAATCCGCGAAGCTGCGCGTCGTGCGCAGGCTGATCAGTTCATCGCGCAACTACCTCAAGGTTACGATAGCCAGGTGGGAGAGCGCGGCGGGCATCTTAGTGTAGGTCAACGACAGCGCATCGGCATCGCCCGCGCATTTTTAAAGAATGCGCCGATCCTTCTTCTCGATGAGCCAACTTCCGCGCTCGATCCGGCCACGGAGTCAGCTATCATGGAAACAATCAAGGAACTGATGCGCGGCCGGACGACGCTGATTGTGACTCATCGCATCGCGACCGTTCACAACGTTGATCAGATTGTCGTGCTGGAGCGTGGCCGGATTGTCGAAAAAGGCGGCGGGCCCGAGTTACTCGCGCGAGGCGGCAGCTATGCGCGGCTTTACAGGTCAGGTAACTTCCCCTTATGAGCAACGTGGGCGCTGACCGCCGGATTGATAACGACTGGTGGCCGGGAGCTATTCCACTCAACGTTGATTTTGGCGACGGGTTCTACTGCGAGAGCGCGCAGATTTTCCGCCACCTGAAAACCAAAGCGCCCCACGCAGTACGGATCGGGAACCATGTCTCATGCTATGCCGGCTGTTCTTTCGCCATAGGGCCCGCAGGCTCGGCAGTCATCGGCGACTTCACCCTGCTGAATGGCGCGTTGATCATGGCCGAAGCGCGCATCGAGATCGGCTCGCATTGTCTCATCTCATGGAACGTCGGCATCGCTGACTCCGACTTCCATCCCCTCGCGCCTGTCCAGCGGCTGATCGATGCAAAGGCGCTCGCGCCGTACTACGCTAATCGTCCGCCGCGGCCGAAGCTCGAGACCGCGCCTGTCATCATTCACGATAATGTCTGGATCGGAATGAGCGCCGTCATCTTGAAAGGAGTAAGTATCGGCGAAAATTCAGTAGTAGCCGCGGGCGCGGTAGTTACCAGGAACGTGCCGCCGAACTGTGTCGTCGCGGGTAACCCAGCGCAGCTAGTGAAAAAGTTGTAAGCGCCTGCCCCCGATCTTTGCTCGTCATCGGCGAACTAATGAAACGCAAGCGCATTATTGCCATGGGCTTCATGGGCTCATGCCCAATCGCCGGGGTGATCTGGCAGCACCTGCATTATATCATCGGCCTGCAAAGACTCGGACACGAAGTTTATTACATCGAAGACTCAGCCCGGCTGCCGTACAACCCGCAGACATTCGAAGTCAATAACGATTTTAGTTATGCCGCCAAACTACTTCAGCAGCTCGCGCGTACCTTTCACTTCAGCTCACGCTGGTCATTCTGTGCAAGGTATCTTCCTGGGTTCCCCACCGCCGGGCTTCCACTAACCAGGATTCGCGAGCTTTACCGATCCGCTGACGCTATTCTTAACATCTGTGGGACGCAGGAGTTCAATGATGATCTCCTTGCCAGCGAACGCATTCTCTACATAGAAAGCGATCCCGGAGTAGAGCAGATCAAAGTGGACAAAGGAGTTGCGACGACGATCGACTACTTGAAACGCCACCACGCGCTCTTCACCTTCGGCGAAAATGTTGGGACATCGCGCTTTCCAGTTCCAGCTCATGGGCTGAAGTGGTTGCCGACGCGCCAGCCTGTAGTGATCAGTTTATGGCAAACGCGCCGGGCGCCAGCGGCAGCGAGCGTGTTTACTTCGATCGCGAACTGGTCCACCAGTGGCTTGAAGGACATTGAGTGGCACGGCGAGAACTATCTCTGGAGTAAGTCGAAGGAATTCCTTCGATTCATCGCAGCTCCGAGTGCGGCCGGCGAATCGTTTGAGTTAGCTACTGATATCGGGGAGGCAAAGACTCGAGCTAAATTCGTCCAGAACCACTGGCGATTTCGGCTGCCGCACGACCTCAGCATCGACCGCAACACCTACCGAAGCTACATTCGCGCTTCGAAAGGCGAGTTCACCGTCGCCAAGGATCAGTACGTGCGGCTTAATACCGCATGGTTCAGTGACCGCAGCGCCTGCTATCTTGCCGCCGGGCGGCCAGTCATCACCCAGGAGACCGGCTTTAGTTCAATTTACCATGGCGACGGTTTGTTTCCCTTCCAAAGCCTGGAAGAGATAAGCGAAGCCACCCGCCGTGTCCGAGCTGAGTACAAGCGGTACTCAAATGGAGCACTCATGCTCGCCCATGAAGTTTTCGACGCTGAAAAGGTGCTGCGGGACCTGCTCGCGCGGGCAAACATCTAGCACCGGATTTGCTTTTCATCAGCGGCGGCTCATCTTCTCCGGCTTCAATGATGCGACTCCTCATTGCCTCTCTCTTTGCTTGCGCTGTTTTGCCGGCGTTTGCCCAGGAAAACACGCCGCCTTTGCCTGCTCCTTCGGAGGCGTTGCCACCAATCAAACCAAGTACAACGCCGCTCCCGGCTGCGGCGGCCATTGTTGTCGCTGCCCCGAAGCAATCGAATGGTCAGATCCAGAAGAGCCTCGTTCGGATCACTTCAACTGAAGTAGAACCCGACTACCGCGCCCCGTGGAACACTGGGTCAATCGGCCGCGGGGTAGGCGCCGGGTTTGTCATCGACGGCCAGCGGATCATGACAAATGCGCACGTCGTTAGTAATACCCGCTACCTCACGGTTGAACGCGACGGTGATCCAAACAAGTACCCGGCACGGGTTCTCTTCGTCGCACACGATTGCGATTTGGCACTCATCAAAGTCGATGCGCCAAACTTTTACGATAAGATGATCCCGTTAAAGTTCGGGAAAATCCCGGAGCTGGAATCTACCGTCTCGGCTTACGGCTATCCCATCGGCGGCGAGCGCATGTCAGTGACGACCGGGATAGTCTCAAGGATTGATTTTCAACTCTACACTCACTCTTCCATCGATCAGCACCTCACAGTGCAGATCAGTGCCCAGATTAATCCGGGTAACAGCGGCGGCCCCGTCATCCAGAACGGCAAGGTCATCGGAGTAGCTTTTCAGGGATACAGCGGCGATGTGGCCCAAGGAGTAGCTTATATGATCCCTACTCCAGTGATACATCGCTTTCTTACTGACATCGAGGATGGCCACTACGATAAGTACGTCGATTTGGGTTTGACCTACGGTAAACTCCAGAACCCGGCGCAGCGCCGCTTTTTTGGACTAAAAGACGACGGGCGCGGAGTATTCGTCCAGACAGTTCTACAGGCCGGCTCGGCCTCGAAGCTACTGAAGGAAGGCGACGTTTTGCTGACCATCGATGATCATGCCATTGCGAGCGATGGTTTCGTTGAGCTGGAAGGCGAAAGGGTCGAGATGCCCGAGATCGTAGAGCGCAAGTTCAAGGGCGACAAAGTGAAGTTCGACATCCTTCGTAACAAACAGCCAATGACGGTGATCATTCCACTCGGCACGGTCTGGCCTTACGCCATGCAGGGTCATTCGTATGATGTCCGGCCGCGCTACCTTGTATATGATGGCCTGCTCTTCCAGCCAATGTCGCGGGACATGATGGAAGCGTACCAGGTTACCGACCTGCGCTTGCGCTACTACTTCGACAACTTTGTCCAGGACCAGATTTACATTGAGCATCCTGAGATCATCGTTTTGACGAACATCCTTCCCGATCCAACGAATACCTATCTGGGGCCGTACCGGGCCGGCATTGTCGATGAAGTGAATGGCAAAAAGATCGGTACTTTGCGGGACCTTGCTCAGGCGTTGGATGAAAAGGTCGATCGTTTTGTTATTAAGATGATCGGTGAAGGCCCGCCGTTGGTACTCGACCGGCGCGAAGTTGAGAGCGCGCGCGAACGGATCCGTACACGCTACAACGTCGTGAAAGAGGAAAACTTGGATGAGCAGCCGCTCGCGGCAGCGTCTAATTCCAGTTCTGCCAATCCGGGCTCATAGTATGCGGTTACTCGTCTTCATTCTTTCTCTGTCCGCGGTAGCGACCAGCTACGGCAAGCGAGATGCGAGCCAGGCCGCCGTGCAGCCGCGGCAGCTTTCCCTTCTGCGCGTCAATGTGACAGGTCAGCCGTATGACTACTTTCGGCCCTGGCAAAAGCGGGCGCCATTTTCCAAGCGCGCTCTTGGGGCGGTACTTCCAGATGGTCGCGTTCTGGTGACCGCCGACTTAGTTGCGGACCAGAACTACGTCGAGTTGGAGCGAGCTGAAACCGGCGACAAGATGGCTGCCTCAGTAGAGGTGGTCGATTACGAGGCAAATCTCGCGCTGATTGAACCTCAGGACAAAAACTTCATCAAAGGGCTGGTTCCGCTGGAGTTGACCGGTGACACAGTGGTAGGCGATCGAGTAGCGGCTTTGCAGCTCGAGCAGACAGGCGCACTCGTGGCGACTGATGGATTGGTCACGGGCGTGCAGGTTATGCGTTACCCGGCGGAAGTCGGCGAGTTCCTTACTTACCGCGTGAGCATATCGCTCCAGTATCGGGACAATAGCTATACCGTTCCGCTGGTGAAAGGAAACAAACTCGCGGGATTACTGCTCAGGTATGATCCGCGGTCACAGGTGATGGATGTGATTCCCGCGCCGATTATCGCGCACTTCCTGAAAGATGCGGCGAAGCCTAAGTACGCCGGCTTTCCGACACTCGGGTTTGACTACTTTCCCACGCGAGACCCGCAATTGCGTACGTATGCCGGTGAAACGGGGAACGCCGGTGGCGTTTATGTCACCGGGATAGAACCTGGAGCGGCGGTGGGAGACGCCGGGCTGAAGGAAGGTGACATCATCACCGGCATCGGCAGCTTCGACCTTGATCAAAATGGCAACTACGACGATCCGCTTTACAAGAAGGTAAATTTTACGAACCTGCTCACCGGCCGCGCCTA
>JAFASN010000105.1 GCA_019244415.1 Verrucomicrobiota bacterium
TTAGCGATCGCATTCTGAACCGCTACGGCGACACTCCGCTCGGAATGGTAGAAAGCGCGCTTGAGTTCGCCCGCATCGCGCGTGAGCTCGATTATCACGACTTCGTCTTCTCGATGAAATCGAGCAATCCGAAGGTGATGATCGCCGCCTATCGGTTGCTGGTCTCCCGGCTGAATGCTGAAGGCGCGGACTGGAATTACCCACTTCACCTCGGTGTTACCGAAGCCGGCGAAGGCGAGGACGCGCGCATCAAAAGCGCCATTGGCATCGGCTCGCTGCTCGCTGATGGGATCGGCGACACCATTCGCGTGTCATTAACCGAGGACAGCATCCACGAGATACCCGTCGCGCGCGCGCTGGCGGAAATCGCGCCGCAGTTATCACATTGCTCGTCACTCGCCGCGCGGCACTCGTCACTTTCTTTCGATCCTTTCTCCTACAATCGTCGCGCCACGGAGCGGCTCGAACGCGGCGGTGTCACTCTTGGTGCGAGCGAGTTGGTGCGCGTCGTCATTCGCCAGGCGCAGTACGAGAAGATCGCGCACAAGATCGATCGCATGGGCGATTACAAGCCGGAGATTAAGTACGAGGAGGCTGACGTGCTGGAAATCGATCCGCGCGATGACGCTGCCGTCGCGCAGCTCAATGTCTCCCGCGAACCACAGCTGGTCACAATCAAAGATGATGTTGAGCTGCCCGTGATCGCGGCGTTCCGGTTGCTCGCTGCGAAATTGCAGGCGCGCCATCCCATTTTGTTGAAAGACGTGCTGCGCAATCGGCAATCAGCAGTCAGCGATCAGCCGTTTCTTCCCACTCTTCTCACTGCTTCCATCAACATCGGCTCGCTTCTTTGCGATGGAATTGGTGACGCCATTCTCGTGCAGGGCGAAGAGGCGCCGGGTCAGGCGATGCGTTTGTCCTACAACATCCTGCAAGCCGCGGGTGCACGCATTTTCAAGACTGACTACGTCGCCTGCCCAAGCTGCGGGCGCACACTATTTAACCTGCAAACCACCACCGCCCGCATCAAACAAGCAACGTTGCACCTCAAAGGCGTGAAGATCGCGATTATGGGATGCATCGTGAATGGCCCCGGCGAAATGGCTGACGCCGACTTTGGCTACGTGGGCGGCGCGCCAGGTAAAGTGAACCTGTACGTCGGCAAGACACCGGTGAAGTTCAACATTCCGGAAGGGGAAGCAGTGGAGCGGCTGAAGGACCTCATTCGCGAGCACGGCAGGTGGGTGGAACCGAAGCCGGAGGTTGAGCTGAGTACAGCAAGCTAAACCTTCAACGCCGCCGATCCACTCGAAGTAATTTTCCCAAGCAGTGAGTATGTCGCGATTGGACAGCGGGGGAAAACTCTTAAAAAATATTGCTGGCGTTTGTACGATAATCACCTACAGGTTTCCGAGGCGCCTCTTCCCGGAACGGCGTAAGTACGAACGTGGTTATGACGTTTGCCAACGGCGCGTCTGTGAAACTCGCCGACACGGGCGAATAATAATCAAAAGTCGGCCGTCTCTCAGAGTACATGAAAACTCGATTAGCTTCCGTACTCGCCTTGGCTTTGCTTGCCGCCACCGGTTCAGCGAACGCCGTCACCGTCAACGTCGATGTGCAGGACCGGCCTTATTACGTTCACGGGCCGGGTTACTATGTCGGGCGGCGATATTATGTCTGGGTTCCGGGACATTGGGGGTGGCGGCACCACAATCGTGTCTGGATTCACGGGCGTTACCGACGGCGATAGCTTCCCCCGTCATTCGTATCAGCAATGATGCGAGGGTGACAACGACAGGCCGTCGCTCGTACTCAGCTGCTGTGGTTGACACGATCAGCGCTGTTGCGCCAATCTCGGCGGCTACTTGATGAGATTGTACGCTCTGCTTGGTGTTCTCGCTATCATCGGAGCAAAGGCGTATGCCCCCGCTCCGATTCAGGTGACGAGCAGCGCGTTTTCTCCCGGCGGGAACATTCCGGCGAAGTTCACGTGCAGCGGCGGGAACGCGAATCCCGAGTTACACCTCAGCGGTGTCCCGCCGAACGCCGTGTCGCTCGCCATCATCGTTGATGACCCGGATGCTCCCCGCGGGTTGTTTACGCATTGGCTGGTCTGGAACATCGACCCGAAAACAACGATAATCAGCGAGAACAGCACACCGGCCGCAGCCGCGGAGGGCACAAACGATTTCGGCAAACTCGGCTACGGCGCTCCTTGTCCCCCGCGCGGTACACATCGGTATTTCTTCAAGGTTTTCGCGCTCGACACCAGGCTCCACCTTAAGCGCGGCGCAAAACGCGCCGATCTGGACCGCGCCATGCGCGGGCACGTGATCGGGCGTGGCGAGTTGATGGGGCGCTACGGGCAGCGATAGAACGCGAGCGCGTGGCGCTCTCGAATAATCCAGCGCGCGTGATAGTCTCAACCGCAGTGGCTGGGACGCAGTGGAAAATCGCGGGCGACATGCACGATCTCTCGTCGCGCGGATGGATCATGGGCGTACTCAACATCACGCCTGACTCGTTTTCCGACGGCGGCAGATTTTTCGATCATCACTCTGCCCTTGCGCACGCGGCGGACATGGTCGAGCAGGGCGCGGATATCATCGATGTGGGAGGGGAATCAACCCGGCCCGGCGCCGGAACAATCGATGCTGAGGAAGAAAAACGTCGCGTGATTCCTGTCATCAAAAAGCTTGCTGCTGAGTACAAGGCGCTGCTCATTTCGGTGGACACATCGAAGGCGGAAGTCGCCAAAGCCGCGCTCGATGCCGGGGCGAAAATCGTGAACGATGTGACTGGCGGCGGCGACCCCCGGATGTTTTCGTTAATCTCAGAGCGGGGAGCGGGGTTAATCATCATGCATATGCAAGGGACGCCGCAAACGATGCAGCGGGCGCCGCATTACCATGATGTGGTGGGCGAAGTAGCCGATTTTTTTAGACAACGATGTGCGCGAGCCATAGCTTGCGGCATTGATCCAATGACGCTGGCGTTTGATCCGGGAATCGGCTTCGGGAAAACGCCTGCGCACAATTTGTCGCTGCTGAAACATCTCCCGCGACTGCGCACGGGGAATCAGCCGCTGGTTGTGGGCGTTTCACGCAAATCGTTTTTGAAGAAAATCGCGAGAAGCGATGGCGTGAGTACGGGGCGGGATGCGATGACGGCGGCGTTCAGCTCCATGCTACGCCTCAATGGCGCCGATATTCTGCGAGTGCACGAGGTGAAATCAAACCTGGAGGCGCTGCGCGCGGCGGACGCGTTGCGAAATGCTTCATGATCGAGCAGGTGCTGCACGTGATCTCGCTTGGCTGGCGCAGCGCGATCGAGATCGCCCTCCTCTGGGTCGCAATATACTACGGCTACATTTATTTCCGCGGTACTCGCGGGGCCAAGGTGCTGACCGGATTGGCCATCGTTTGTCTCACCCTGACGCTCATTTCCACGTTGCTGAACCTGGTCGTCATAGGCTGGATTGTGCGGAGCTTTTCCGTTTTTCTTGCCATCGCGCTGGTCGTGATTTTCCAGCCGGAGTTGCGGCGCGGTCTGGCTGAGCTCGGCGGCCATCCCATCTTTTCCCTGACCAGCGAGAAACGTGAAACCGTGCATGATCTCGTCGAAGCCGTGAGCCAGTTGGCGAGCAAGCAATTCGGCGCGCTTATCGCGATCGAGCGCGACACTTCCATCCGCGTTTACGAGGAAACGGGGGTGCAACTGGAGGCGGATTTTTCCGTCGAGCTGATCCTCACCATCTTTCATCCCAAAGCCGCGCTGCATGATGGCGGCGTGATCATGCGCAACGGCCGCATCGCCGCCGCCGCGTGCATTTTTCCGGTGAGCCAACGCGAAACACTGGACCGCAGCCTGGGGCTGCGACATCGCGCCGGCCTGGGATTAACCGAAGAAAGCGACGCCGTGGCGATCGTTGTCTCGGAAGAAACTGGCGGGATTTCCATTTGTCATCGCCGCAAGATTGAGCGGGGATTTACGCCGGACGCGTTTGCTCGCCGCATCAGCGAAATTCTTTTGCACGGTACTTATGAAGAAGCTGATTCTAAAGAACTGGGCCGCGAAGTTGATCTCGCTCCTGCTCGCGACCACGCTCTGGTATCTCATCAAGAAGAACGTGGCAACGACCCCATCGCCGTCTGACGTGAGCGGGGCAAGGGTCGAGCAAACGCGCTAGTCGTCCCGCGCGCAGCGGGACACTGCATTTTGCGACCCGTACTCAGGGCTACCGCAGAAAACGCGCGAGGTTTTCCTCTTCCCAGCGGCGCGCGCGCTTGTAGAAGCGGAACTCGCGCTCCCGCCGGTTAAATTCGTCCGTGTGCACACGGCGACGGCCATCGCTCAGCAAGCCATCAGGCACGATGGCGTGAAGCATCTCGTGATAAAGCACGTACTCAAGGAACCAGGCCGGCACGAAGCGCTGATCGAGCCATGGATTGATCCGGATGACGCGGTCTTCCTCCTGTATTGTGCCGAACACGAAGTACTCGCGCGGGCGCTCGCGTCGCTTCCGGCCCCAGACGACCTTGTATCCGCGCAGCCGGTTGCTGAACTGGCGCGAGTTGAGCTTCTCGAACATGGCACGCAAATCGAAGTAGCGGCCCTCGTTTTCCAGCTCAAGCTGCCGCTGCAAAGGCAGCCGGGGGCGGGCAATTTTCCGTTTGGTTCGCTTGGCCATAAGTCGCTTCGGGAGCTAAACCGGCGCGAGGAAAGCATAGTACCTGAGTTGCAGAACGGAAACAACCGGGCGAGCCGGAATTTTTACAAAAATCACATAATTGATGCCTTTTCAGCAACTTACAGCCGACGTCATTCGGCACGGCGACAGCCCGGATGCGAGCAATCATCCACAAATCCGAGCCGGAAAGGAGGTTCTGTGAGTACAACGGCCGAGTACGATCTAGGACGCGCCAATTTGCGCCGGCGTCGCTTCGCATATAATTCGCTTCTCATAAGCGTGTGACACCATTTCTCCGGAAGATTCTCGGCTTAAATTGGGTGCTGCTCGCCGTCATGCTCGCGCTGGCCGTGTTCGGCGTGGTGGCGATCTACAGCGCCACCTACATGCGCGAAGATCCCGTCGCGGCAGAGTTCTGGCGCAAGCAGGCGAACTGGGTGGTGATCGGCTTTTTCGCGTTTGTGGTCACCAGCCTCGTCGATTACCGCTGGGTGCGATGGGGCGCGCTGCCGATGTACCTCGCCGGCCTGGCGTTCCTGATCCTGACGATTTTCAAGGGCCAGAAGGTTTTCGGCGCGCGCAGCTGGCTGCACCTCGGCCCGATTAATTTCCAGCCGGCGCAGCTTGCCGTTATCGCCGGGATCATGGTGTTGTCGCTTTTCCTCAGCCAATTCAAAAATCTTCATCCGATGCTCCGGCTCGCCCTTTGCGGCGTGATCGTCGGCGCGCCCTGTCTCCTCATCCTTTTGCAACCTGATCTCGGCGAAGTGATCATCTGGGGCCCCGTACTCATGGCGCTGCTGTTCGTCGGTGGGATTCCGGTACGCTATCTTATCTGCATGATTCTGATCGTGATCGCGTTTATCCCCATCGCGATCAACCTGGGACTGAAAACGTACCAGCAGGAGCGAATCACCGCGTTTATCAATCCCGATGTGGACCGCCAGGGCTCGGCCTGGGCCATTAACCAATCGCTTATCGCCATCGGTTCCGGCGGTTGGGCCGGCAAAGGGTTCAAGGCGCCGAACACGCAGATCGAGCTCGGCTTCCTCCCCGCCACCGCCGTGCACAATGACTACATCTTTTCCGCCATCGGCGAGCAATGGGGCTTTGTCGGCGGAATGTTTCTGCTCGGCGCCTTCGCGTTGCTTCTGCTCACGTGTTTGTTCGTGGCCTTCTGGGCGGCGGACCAATTCGGTGTCCTCCTTGTGGTCGGCATTACCGCGCTCATTTTCACCCACATCTTCCAGAACATCGGGATGACAATTTCCATGCTGCCGATCACCGGTGTACCCTTGCCGCTCATCAGCTACAGCGGCTCGTTTGTGCTCATGATCATGTTCGGCCTCGGAATCGTGAACAGCGTCTGGGTGCATCGACGCGGCGCGCCTGCGCGATAGAAAGCGCGGCCATTCCAGCCCGCG
>JAFASN010000073.1 GCA_019244415.1 Verrucomicrobiota bacterium
CGGCGATCTGGAGATCAACGGGAATCGATGGCTGTTTTCGAGCAGCTGGGATCAGGGCGGCAAGACGACGTACTACCAGACGATCAATATTTTCTCGGGGCGCGATCACATTCACTTTGAGCAACAGGAGTCCGGAAACCGGACTGACTGGAAAACTACCGGTTCCGGTGATGAGGTTCGGGTGGGACGCTAAGCATCGCGCAAGTTCACGTTCAGTCACTACCGCCAGTCCTGCGCGCCGTGCCAGACACGAGATATTTCGACCGCGTCACTTGTGACCTTATAAACCGCCACATATGGCAGGCCGGGAAATGTGAGTTCGCGGCGTCCTTCCATGCGACCGGGGCGGCCGCGGTTCGGAAAATCTTTGAGGGATACACAGCTGTCGTAGATCGTCTTAATGACCTTACGCGCGGCGCTCGGATTTTCGCGCTCGATGCGCCGAAAGATGCGCTGTAGATCCTTTGCTGCTGAAGGCGCCCAGCGGACCTGCATCAGGAGCGGAAGAGCCGCTCGAGCTGCTCGCCAACCTCTTCGCTCGTGAAATATTCGCCGCGCTCTAACTCTACCTCTCCCAGCTTGACCGCTGCGATAAAGCGGGCCTCCTCATCGAGATAGTGACTAATCACTTCGGCTGCAAGAGAGTCGACTGGCTGCCCCTTGGCGGAAGCAATCTGCGCGAGCTGGTTGACCTGTTCGGGGCTAAGAGGAACTTCCATGCGTCTGAACTAAGAATCGCATGGTTTCGCGTCAGTGTCGGGGCGGGAAGGAGGCGCGCGAAACAATCGCCATCGTGTAACCTGACGTTTATCGTAATAGCCTTTGTTTTACGTCCCTCTCTGAATCATGTTGCTAGACAGAAGAATCGCCCCTTGGGCCGCCATTCCCGTCGTATGCGCTTTGGCTGTGCCGCTGCTCGAAGCGCAGGCCGGTTCGCACATCACCACCCCGAAAGAACAGTTTGGTTTTAATCTCGGCGACGATTACCAGCTCTCCAACTACACGCAGCTAAGCGACTACTGGCACAAGCTTGCGACCGAGTCCGATCGCATGCGCCTTACCACGATCGGCAAGACCGCCGAAGGCCGCGACCAGTTGATGGCAATCGTTACTTCGCCCGAAAACTTCAAGCAGCTCGATCAGTACAAAGAAATTTCGCGCAAGCTCGCGCTCGCTCGAGGCCTGACCGATGATGAGGCTCATGCACTGGCGCGCGACGGCAAAGCGGTTATCTGGATTGACGGCGGACTGCACGCGAGCGAGGTAGAGTGCGCGCAGGCTTTGAGCGAAATGCTGTACCAGATGCTCAGCCGCAATGACCCCGAGACCATGCGGTTCCTGAATGACGACATCATTCTGTTCGTGCAGGACAATCCGGACGGTCAGGAATTAGTTGCCAACTGGTACATGCGCAACTCCGATCCGGCGAAGCGGTCGCTCGAAGGCCTGCCCCGGCTCTGGCACAAATATATCGGTCATGACAACAACCGCGATTTCTTCATGTGCAACATGCCGGAATCGACGAATATCAACCGCGTGCTCTATCTGGAATGGTTTCCGCAGATCATGTACAACCACCACCAGACCGGGCCTCCGGGCGCCGTTATCTTCATGCCGCCGTTTCGCGACCCCTTCAACTACCACTTTGATCCGCTGATCATGATGGAACTGGATCAGGTCGGCTCCGCGATGCACGCTCGGATGGAAGCCGAAGAGAAACCGGGCGCCGGTATGCGCAGCGCCGCCACTTACTCTACCTGGTACAACGGCGGTCTCAGAACGACAACGTATTTCCACAACATCATCGGCCTGCTGACAGAGATCATCGGTAGTCCGACACCTATGGACATCCCGCTCGTACCGTCTATGCAGTTGGCGCGGAACGATCTGCCGTTCCCGATTGCGCCGCAGAAATGGCACTTGCGCCAGTCGATCGAGTATTCGCTAAGTGCCAATCGCGCTGTGCTCGACTTCGCTTCGCGGTATCGCGAAACGCTGCTGTTCAACATCTACCGCATGGGACAGAACTCGATCCATCGAGGAAACGAGGATAGCTGGACGACTACGCCGCATCGCGTGGAAGCGCTCGAAGCTAAAGCAGCCGAGGAGAAGACGAACAACCAGCCGGCCGGCAATCCTGCCGCGGGCGGTTTTGGCGGTGCCCGGGGCGTACCCGCAAAGCTTTTTAACACGGTCCTGCACGACCCGGCATTGCGCGATCCGCGAGGCTACATTATTCCGGTCGACAGCCAGCCCGACCTGCCCACCACGATACAGTTCCTAAACGCGCTGCTCAAGAACGGCGTTATTGTCGAACGCGCGACAGCCAAGTTCACCGTGAACGGGACGTCTTACGCCGCAGGTTCCTACGTCATCAAGTGCGCGCAAGCATTCCGGCCTCACATCCTCGACATGTTTGAGCCGCAGGATCACCCGAATGACTT
>JAFASN010000107.1 GCA_019244415.1 Verrucomicrobiota bacterium
AACGCCGAATGGCTGCGCGAAGGCTATGGCGACCGAAATCTGGGCATGGAAGACAACGTGACGGACGGCGTCGAGCAGTTGAGCCGTGACCTGCGCGATGTCGAGCGGGCCATGCAGTCGGATCAGCAGAGTGCACAAAACGGTAAGGGAGACAGAACAGCCGAGACCCTATCCCAGTTACGCGCTCTGCGACAGCAGTTAGAGCAGCAGTCGGATCGTTCCGGGCAGCAGCAAGGGAATCAATCCGGACAACCCGGACAACAAGGTGGACAGGCGGGCCAACAGGGTGGGCAACAGCAGGCGCGTAATGGCACCTGGAGCCCATACGGCGCCGGCAACCCAGGAATTGACCGGCAGGGCCTGCAAAGCGCGATTGGAGATCTATATGCGTTACGCGGGCAAATTGATCCACGCGATCGCGCGTTGTGGGGCGATTTGAATGGCACACTGGGCTACTTGCGACACCTCTACGATTCACAACCAGGGCTTCTACAATCGGCGATCAGCCAGGACGCGGTGACGAGTTTGGAACGCCTGGAAGCGGAGCTGAACCGGCGCGTCGGGCAGCAGCAAGCTGAGGGAGCGCGGCTGACAGCACCGGAATCGTCGCCGGAGAAGTATCGGGATGCCGTTGCCGAATACTTTAAAAAGCTGAGTCAACCGAAGTAGAAAATCACACATTATTCGGCGCGAAGTACTTCGACCGGGTCGACATGAGCGGCCCGGCGTGCAGGCAGATAACTCGCGATCAAAGATACGAGAACCAGCAAAACGGTACCCGCACTGAACGTGAGCGGATCCTTTGCGCCCACGCCGTACAGAAAGCCAGTCAGAAAACGCGTCAAATACCATGCGATCACAAGGCCGCTGAAAACGCCTGAAAGGCTCAGCCAAAGGGCCCGCTTGAGTATTTCCACCGTTACCCACGCTGGAGTCGCTCCCACCGCCATGCGCACGCCGATTTCGCGTATGCTTTGCGCGACCGAATACGACATTACGCCGTAAACCCCGGCGGTTGCGAGCGCAATTGCAAGCAGCGCAAATGCACCTAACAGGAACGTTTCCACACGCCGGTCCTGTAATGATTTGTCCAAGCGTTCTTCCATGGTGGAAATATCGAAGAGGGGCTCATCGCGATCAATAGCGAGAACCTGGGCGCGCACCGCATTGATGAGCGACTCAGGTGGAACGGCCGTTCGCATCGCGGCTCTCACGCGAACACTCGGGACCTGATCGAACGAGGCGAAAATTTCCGGCTGCGGGGGCTGGGATAAATCGCTGTGATGACTGTTTCCCACAACTCCTACAATCATTGCCCAGCGGGTTGGCTCTCCCCAGCTAATGCGCTTGCCCATTGGGTCTTCGTGCGCGAAGAATTGCTGTGCGAAGGCGGCGCTTACAATAGCAACGCGCGGCCGGCGGGAGGAATCGCCACTTGAAAAGTCACGGCCGGCCAGGAGCGGAATACTCAAAGACTGAAAATAGCCAGGCGTTACAGAGATTATTGGAACGCTCGGCCTGCTCCCAACTGGCGGCACAGGCCGGCCTTCGAAAAAGATCGATGCGCCGAGATTATATGAGGTGAAAGGCAAGGAGCTCGCTGCTCCAGCTATGACAACGCCCGGCAAGCTGCGCAACCGCATCATCAGATCGCGGGCGAAAGCGGACTGCTGCTTCTCTTCGGGATAGCGCGAATGAGGAAGAGTCATAGAAGCAGTCAAAACGCCACGCGATTGGAAGCCGGGCTGGACGGAAAGCAAGCGCTGAAAGCTGCGAAGCAGCAGCCCTGCGCCGACGAGCAGAATGATGGCAAGCGCCATTTCGCTCATGACCAAGATGCTGCGGAACAGGTTACGGAATCCTGAAACGGTGCGCGTGCTGTCGGTTCGTAGCGCATGCTGCACATCCGCGCCGGTTACCAGCAGAGCAGGACCGAGCGCGAACAAAAGGGCGCAAATGAGGGTAAGGCCGAGCGAGAAAGCGAGGATGCCGCCGTTCAGGCTGATGTCTTCCGGATTTGCAAGGTGGAGCAACAAGTAGAATGGCCTCGCCAAATGAATCAATACATACGCGCCGGCCAGTCCGAACGCCGCTCCGGCCAGCGATAACAAGAGGCATTCAGCCGAAACCAGGCGGAGCAATTGAGATTTGCTTGCGCCGAGCGCAGCGCGCACGCCAAGCTCGCGAACGCGGCGGTTGAAACGGGAAAGCTGCAAGTTGGCGACATTCGCGCATGCGATCAAGAGGACCAGGCCTACCGCCGTTAAGAGCGTCAGGAGAGCGGGGCGAACATTGCCGACGATATCGGCGTGTAGCGGCACAGTAACAACCTTTGAATTTTTCTCTGCAACCGCCATCCAGACAGGCTTATCGGGCATGTGCCTACGGCTGATGGAGTACAGATCCGCCGCCGCAGCATCTGCCGAAATGCCGGGCTTAAGGCGGCCGACAACCGTCAGAATGCCCATTGTGCGCGCCGCCCAATCGGGTCTATCGCCGAATTGTGCGGGCAGAAGGATATCGGGGTGCAGGTCGCCGGGGAACACAAAATCGCGAGGAAGCACACCGATGACCTGCACCAGCGAATCGTCCAGCATCATGCCCCGGCTGAAGACGACGGGGCTGCTATTCCAGTGTCTGCGGCAGAGTGCGTCACTGATGAGGGCGACCCGCGGAGCACCAGGGCGATCTTCTTCCTTCCGAAAATCACGACCCGTGGTTGGACGCACACCGAGCGTGGACAAAAAGTTGCCACTCACAGTCGCCGCAACCACTCGTTCGGGTTCACCCGCTCGTGTCAAACTATGTTCGTCGTTATTCCACGCAATGAGGCTCTCGAAGGTGTGGTTTTCATTGCGCCAGGCCACAAATTCAGGTGTTCCGACAGCCGGTTGGGACATGGTGGGGAGAGTCAGGCCTGTGCGCACTAACTGCTCCGGATGCGAATAAGGGAGCGGCCGCAGAAGGACGGCATCAATGAGGCTGAAAATCGTAGTGTTGACGCCAATCGCGAGGGCGAGCGTGACGATGCTGACGGTAGTATATGCGCCGCCATGCCGCAAAGCACGTGCGGCGTGTGTAACGGTCCTTAGGAAATCATCGAGAGATGGCCAACTCCATGCATCTCGACTTCGCTCCCGGAGGGCAGTCACGTTGCCGAACTCGCGGCGCGCCTGATTGCGAGCTTCGTCCGCGTTCAGTCCATCGCTCATTAATGCAGACGCTCGCTCCTGTAAGTGCTGCTCCATTTCCTCGGCTAATTCGCGGTCCAGGCGATTGCGGCGAAACCAATGTAGAAGGATTCTCATCATTCAGACGGGTCAGGCGTCTCTAGGCATAGAATACCTATGCCTCACCGCTCAGTCAAGAAGATCTTTATGCCGCCAAGGATGGCGGCATGGCAGCCTCGAAAGGCCGCTCCACGATGGATTGCTAGGCTGCGGGGTGTTCGAGGCGTCTGCGCTCGCGCTCTTCGTAGAGTTCGCGCTCGTAATCGGCGAAGAGGCGGGGGTCGAGTTCCATGGCGCGAACCTCAATTTGGTCTGGTGAAAATTCGAACCCATTGGCTGCTTCGAGGAACTCGTCCTGGCGGTCTTCATGTACGGCGACAATGTAATCGCGGGCGATACTGTCCAGACGTGCCTGGACCTGACGCTTGCGCTCATTCTGCAACTCGCGTAAGGCAGCCGTGTCTTTTTCGCGCTGGCGGCGGAGGCGGTTTTCCTGAATGCTCAGATTATTAAGCTGGCGCTGGTAGGTGAGGAACACTTTGGCTTCGATCAAGTGCTTGCGCACGGCTTCGTCGTGTTCGGTAAACAGTTCCGCGCATTCGAGGCGGCCAATGGCGTAGATGCCCATTTCTAACGATGGGATGCGACGTAATCGCCATTCGGTATCGGCGAGCGATTGGACGAGATTGCGCTCTTCATCCGTGGCAGGAGCGAGGCGTTTCATGAATTCGTTGATATGAGCTTCGTAGGCCGCGGCATCGTCGCCTGGCAGCAGGACGGTGCGGGCCCTCTCTTGAGTCTT
>JAFASN010000043.1 GCA_019244415.1 Verrucomicrobiota bacterium
TCAATTGATGGCGCTGAGTTGATGAAGTACCTGGGCGTAATCTACGCCTGGTGCGGCGAAAAGGACCGCGCCATCGAGCAGATCGCAGCGACATTGCGCATCCCGAGTACGCTCAGTTACGGCAACCTGAAGCTGCATCCGGAATGGGATGCTCTGCGTGCTGATCCCCGGTTCCAGAAGATCGTCGCTGATCTCGCCCCCGTGGAATAGCAATTGATCTGACAGCGGGCGTGTGCGGCGCTCCGTCTCGTACTCTAAGGTCCGCGGAACCGGGACATGAGTACGAGCGAATCGCTGATGCGCGTGACCTATCGACCAACGAGGGAAATGCCGGCACGCGTTGCGCGCTCGATCAATACGTTCTTTTCCAATAGCAGAGTTCGCCCAGCTTGAACGGCGATCACGCGTACTTTCGCCTCGACTTCCGCCGTAATCGTTCGCGGGCCGAGTACGGGGACATCGAAACGCATGTCCTGATTCGGCTTGGCCACTTTGATCACGACCGCCTTGCCATTTGCCAGTGCTGCGCCGCGCCGAATCGTCTCGTCAGTGCCATCGAACCCTTCTACCGCGAGCACCGTTCCCTTCCTGACGACAATGGTCTGGCCAATGTTCAACGCGGCAATCTGCATGGCGATTTCCCAGCCGAACTCGACATCGGCATTTTCGCGCCGCGAAAGCCGCGGGCCGGCGAACAACCCTGGCGGCGCGAGCAGGTCTTCGAGGAATGTCGTGGCGGGCAACAGCGTCACGCCAGCGTTCAGCAATTCCTGCCCAATCGCGCTGAAGATCGATTCCGCATTGCGCTGTTTCAGCTTCGCCAGCAGGATGAGGGCGCGCCAATCCGGCCGCAGCTCGAAGAGATGTCGCGGCGTGATTTGCCCGGCCATGATCGCCCGCGGAATGTTCCACTCCCGCAATACCGCGAGCATGCGGTTTAGCTGACCGACGCGGAGCCAGCAAATCTCATCAACCAAGCCGGCCAGCGTGGCGTCCGTTTCGCCAGTAAATGCGACCGCCGCGATCTGCTTTACTCCGGCGCGACGTGCCGCTTGCGCGAGCAGTTGCGGATAAACGCCGCTCCCAGCAATGATCGCGAGCTGCTCGAGCGCTGGCACGCGCGGTACTCAGGAATGGTGACGACGGCGCTTGACGTGCAGCTGCGCCAGAGCTTTCTGCAAAGACGCCTGTATGGCCGCAACCTCTTCGCCGGTGAGGTCTTCCTTCATCGCGGCCTGCGCTCGCGCCACCGCCTGCTCAGCCGCCGACTCATCGATGCGTTCAGCGCCAAGGGCGACATCGGTCAAAACCGAGACACGCTCGGGCGTGACTTCGATAAAGCCTTCGCCCACCGCCAGCCAGGTGTCGCGCCCATTCTTCATTACCCGCAGTTCGCCAGGCTTGAGGATGGTGAGCAGCGGAACGTGATGCGGATAAACACCAAACTCACCCTCCGAACCGGGCAGCGTCACCATCTCGACGTCCTCCGAGTACGCTGTCGCCTCCGGCGTGACAATTTCCAATCGTAACGTCGCCATCAGGAGGCTTCCTGGATTTGGTCGATGCCGCCCTTCATATAGAAATTCGTTTCGGGTACTTCGTCGTGTTTGCCATCGAGAATTTCCCTGAACCCGCGGACTGTCTCCGCGATCGGCACGTACTGTCCTTTGTGACCGGTGAAAACTTCCGCGACGTGAAAGGGTTGCGAGAGAAAGCGCTGGATCTTACGGGCGCGATAAACCGTCAGCTTGTCCTCGGGCGAGAGCTCGTCCATGCCGAGAATGGCGATGATGTCCTGTAAATCTTTGTAGCGCTGGAGTACACGCTGCACGCCACGCGCGACATTGTAATGCTCCTCGCCCACCACTTCAGGCGCCAGCGCCTTTGACGTTGAGGCCAATGGATCAACCGCCGGGTAGATACCGAGCTCCGCGATTGAACGCTCAAGTACGATAGTGGAATCGAGATGGGCAAAGGTGTTGGCCGGCGCAGGATCAGTCAGGTCGTCCGCCGGAACGTAAACAGCCTGGACTGAGGTGATCGAACCATTCTTGGTCGAGGTAATTCGCTCCTGCAAATCTCCCATCTCAGCGGCAAGCGTCGGCTGGTAGCCAACAGCGCTCGGTGTGCGGCCAAGCAGGGCGGACACTTCCGAGCCCGCCTGGGAGAAGCGGAAGATGTTATCGATGAACAAAAGTACGTCCTGGTTCTTTTCGTCCCGGAAGTACTCCGTCATCGCCAAGGCGGAGAGCGCGACTCGCAGACGAGCACCGGGCGGCTCATTCATCTGGCCGTAAACGAGCGCCACTTTTGATTTGCTGAGGTCCTTCTGGTCAATGACACCGGCCTCGCTCATCTCGACGTAGAGATCGTTGCCCTCGCGGGTGCGTTCGCCCACGCCGCCGAAGACGGAAAATCCGCCGTGACCTTTCGCGATGTTGTTGATCAGCTCGAGAATAACGACCGTTTTGCCGACACCGGCTCCGCCGAACGCGCCCACTTTTCCGCCTTTGGTGAACGGACAGATGAGGTCGATGACTTTGATGCCTGTCTCGAGGACAGTTGCTTTCACGTCCTGATCGGTCAAAGAAGGCGGCGGCCGATGGATCGGGTAGCGCTTGGTGTAATGCACCGGGCCACGGTTATCAACCGGGTCACCCGTGACGTTGAAGACGCGGCCAAGAGTGCCCTCGCCCACCGGAACGGTGATGGGACCGCCGGTGTCATTCACTTTCATTCCCCGCTTAAGCCCCTCAGTGGAGGACATTGCGATGGAACGCACCCAGTTTTCGCCGAGGTGCTGCTGTACTTCCAGCGTCAGTTTGGTCGGGTTGCCATTAACCTCGTACTCGATCTCGAGCGCGTTATAAATGCGGGGAAGCTCCGCAGTGTCGCGAAATTCGACATCAACAACGGGACCAATGACTTGAACGATATTACCTGTGTTCATAACGAGAAAAATGCCGGGCGGCGCGTCCAGCCCAAAAAGCGAGCGTCACAGTAACGAGAGAGCGCCCGTGGACAAGTGGAAATGAGCCGTTGAATCAGAGGCAGCACAGCTGTGTTTTACTGACCCAGAGCCATCTGCGCCGTCGCGATCTCGAGCAGCTCAGTGGTGATGCTGGCCTGGCGCATCTTGTTGTACTCAAGCGTCAGGTCTTTGATGAACTGCGTCGCATTGTCAGTGGCATTCTTCATCGCCACCATGCGAGCGCTGTGCTCGGAGGCGCGGGCATCGAGCACCATCTGGAAGATCTGGTATTGAAGATAGTACGGCAACATCGCATCGAGTACACGTTCAGCGCTCGGCTCGAAGATATAGCCGAGCATCGGGTCGCTCGTGCCTGCCGCCTGCCGTTCCGGCAAGTCGAATGGGCTGATTGGCAGCAGCGTGCGCAGGGTGGGACGCTGATTGATGGTGTTGATGAAGTGGGTGTAAAGAACAGAAACCTTGTCTGCTTCGCCCGCGAGAAATCTCTCGATGACGAAGTTCGCGATCGGCTTCGTCTCCGTAGCCGTGGGCGCATCTTTGAGCTCGAAGTCCGCCAGCAACTGCCGCCGCGTCCGGGCAAGGAATTGCCGCGCCTTTCGACCAGTGACGACATAGCCGGTTTTCGCGGGATCGAAACGCGCCGCCTCGCGCAGCAGGTTGGTATTTAATGCGCCGGCCAAACCTTTGTCCGTGCTAATCACGATCACCAGCTCCTTCTTTACCTCACGCACTTGTAGCAACGGGTGAAGCTTCGCATCAGTACGATGCTGCAATGAAACGAGCACCTTATTCATGACCTCGGCATATGGCCGGCCAGCTAGTGCATGCTGCTGCGCCCTGCGCATTTTCGATGCCGCCACCATCTGCATCGCTTTGGTCAATTGGCCGATGTTGCGAATTGACTTAATGCGGCGGCGAAGGTCCTGAGTGTTAGCCATAGTTACGCCGCCCGTGTTCTCCTGGCGCGGTACTCGGATCCGCCTTCAGGAACATGGAAACCGATCTCGCGCTTTTGCTCGGGCGCAGGTTCAAGGAGCTCGCAAATGACCGCGAAAAGCTGCGCGATGGATTCGTCGTGCGAGTCCAACCGCCGCTCCAGGTCGGCCAGCTTCGTCGCAAGCTGCACGTTGCTGGAAACCATCTCTCGGAGCTTCACGAATGCGCGCACCACGCGCACGTTTGCTTCGATGGCAACGTCGCTGTTGAGTACTGAAGCGAGCATGATGGCGCCGTGCTCCGTGAAGACTCGGGGGAGCTTGCGTTTTCCCCCATGCGAACTTGAAGTCGCAATTTGCGACTTCAAGTTTGTAAACTCTTCGTTTGTAAGCTGAGACGCGAAATCCCTCGGGAACCTTTTCCTGTTGCGACCCAACTGTTCGTTCAGCCGTTTCGTACTCACGCCATAGATCGCGGCCAAGTCGGAATCCAGCATGACCCGCTCACCACGAATGACGCAAATCGGGAAGTCTGCGGCGGTGATTCGCCTGTCACTTTTCATCCCTTAGCCGACGGGGCGTGTCGCGACAAACTCATCGAGCGCGTTTTTCAGGCCCGCTTCCACTTCAGTGTCAATCTGCTTTTTATCGCGAATAGCAGCGAGTACCGCGGCTTTTCGTGTTTCAAGGTAATCCTGAAGTTTGTCCTGGAATTCTTTCACTCGATCTACCGGCACAGAATCAAGGTAGCCATTTTGCATTGCCCACATCACCGCCACCTGCATCTCCACTGGAATGGGGTTGTATTGCTTCTGCTTGAATAACTCAACGATTCGCTGGCCGCGATCCAGTCGCGCCTTGGTCGCAGCATCAAGATCGGAGCCGAACTGCGCGAACGCTGCCAACTCACGGAATTGCGCAAGGTCGAGCTTCACTTTGCCCGCTACTTGTTTGATCGCCTTGATCTGCGCAGCCGAACCGACTCGGCTCACCGATAGACCTACGGAAATGGCCGGCCGCACACCTTGATAGAACAAATCCGTCTCGAGATAAATCTGGCCGTCTGTGATTGAGATGACGTTAGTCGGAATGTAGGCCGAGACGTCGCCCGCTTGAGTTTCGATTATGGGTAGTGCAGTAAGTGATCCGCCGCCGTACTCATCGCTCACGCGCGCGCTGCGTTCGAGAAGACGGGAGTGCAGATAGAAGACGTCGCCCGGATACGCTTCGCGGCCGGACGGTCGCTTTAGTACTAACGAAACCTGGCGATAAGCCACGGCGTGCTTGGATAAATCGTCATAGATAATGAGCGCGTCCATTCCGTTATCCATGAACCACTCGCCCATTGCTGCTCCCGCAAAGGGCGCGAGATATTGGTTCGTCGCCGTGTCTGAAGCAGGCGCCGAAATGATCGTGGTGTATGGCATGGCACCCTCGCGCTCGAGTACGGCGAGAGCGCGCGCGACATTTGAGTTCTTCTGCCCGATTGCGACATAAATGCAATAGAGCGGCCGGTAATCCTTCAGCCGTCCTTCTTCCGCCGCCTTATTCTGCCGCGCTTGGCTGATGATGGTGTCGATGCAAATCGTCGTCTTGCCGGTCGCGCGATCGCCAATGATCAGCTCGCGTTGACCCCGCCCAATCGGAATCATCGCATCGATAGCCATGATACCTGTCTGCACCGGCTGGTTCACGCTTCGCCGCTTGATAATACCAGGCGCGATCTTCTCGACCGGATAATAGGTGTCCGATTTCACCGGCCCTTTGCCGTCGAGCGGCTGGCCAAGCGTATTGACCACGCGACCGAGCAATCCTTTGCCGACCGGAACAGAAAGCAGGCGACCCGTTGTGCGCGCCTCGTCGCCTTCGGAGACTTTGGTCATATCACCGAGCAGAATGGCGCCTACCTCCGTCTCTTCGAGGTTGAGCGCGAGTCCAAACACGCCGCTCGGAAACTCGATCATTTCGTTCAACATCACGTCGCTAAGCCCTTCGATGCGCGCGACGCCATCCCCGTCTTCCCGCACAACCCCGACGTTGCTTTTCGTGGTGGAGGTTTTTAGTCCCGCGATCTTAGTTTCGATTTCTTCAAGGATGGTGTTCATAATTCGGAAAAATCAGCGGTGGAGATGTGTCGCTGGTTAAAGTTGATGCTCAAGGCGCTCCAGCCGGTTGCGCACGCTGCTGTCCCAAACATCACTGCCAACGCGTACTCGCATCCCGCCAAGTAAAGCTGGGTTAACAACGAACTCTGTACTCAGGTCAGTGCCGTAACGCCGGGTAAGGTTCTCTTTGATTTCGGCCGCAGCTTGGCCCTCCAGCGGCGCCGCAGTCTCAATCCGCGCATGCCGCTTCTCGAGTTCCAGACGTAACAGCCGTTTGTAGTACTCAAGTACGCGGAGGTAGTTCCGCGGCTTGTCTTGCAAAACCGAGTTAACTACTGAACTCACGCGACCGTGATCAAGCTGGCCGTCGGTAAAGCTGGCGCGCAATAACTCACGCGCCATCTGCCGGACGTCTTTGCTCGCTTGCATTGTTCAGGCTAACTGCCGCGAAGCTTCTTCCTGTAGTCGGCGTTGATCATCAGACGTAAGTACCTTGCCGGTCACTTTCGCGGTCGTATCTACAACGAGCCGGCCCAGTTCGTGTTTCAGCTGCGCCATTGTTCGCTCATGCTCGAGAGCGCTGGCCTCACGCGCTTTGGCCACGATCTGCTCAGCCGCGACAATCGCTTCCTGCTGTTTGCGTTCCGCCACGACCGATGCACTCGCGCGCGCCTCGTCGATCATCTTCTGCGCTTCCGCGTTGGCTTTGGCCAGAATCTCAGAATGCCGCTGCTCTGCTTCAGCCAGCTGCTGTTTGATCTTCTCGGCATTGAGCTGCGCTTGCGCGATCTGATCACGCCGTTGTTGCAAGACGCGCAGGATCGGCTTGTAAGCGAACGCACGCAGCGCCAGCGCGACGATGAGAAAGCTGATGACTTGGGAGAGGAACAGCCACGGATCCCATCCGAAGGTATCGGCAATCTCACGCACCGAGTCGCCGATGCTGCTGGCGGCAAGAAACAATGTCATGGTTCGAAGTTAGTGCGGCGCGAGATAGAGCGCGTAGAAGACAATCGCTTCCGCGAATGCGATGGCGAGAATCGCCTGCACCAGGATGGGTGTAGCCGCGCCGGGATTGCGACCTACAGCGGCCGAAGCACCCATGCCGATCAAGCCGACGCCAATGGCCGCGCCGAGCGCCGCCAGTCCGATGTGAATGCTTCCGCCAATTTCTGCGAGTAAGGGTAGTATCATGTTTGTTGGTTGTTAGTTTGTTGTTCTTGTCGGCGGCTTCCGCGGGAACCACGGTCATGGCCGCCAAATTCAATGCTGCCGCTCGTGTCCGGGTTCGTGTTGGGCAATGAGCAGCGTGAAGACGGCACACAAAAGCATGAAGACAAGCGCCTGCACCAGCCCGACAAGCAATTCCATGAAGTAGAACGGAATCGGCAGAAGCCACGAAAGAGCCGGGACAATCTTCGCCATCGCTCCCAGCATCACTTCGCCGGCATACTCGTTGCCGAAAAGACGGAAGCTGAGTGAAACGGGCCGGAACAAGATCGACACGATTTCCAGCCAGCCCACGAGAAAGAAGACTATGATGAGCAGCAGCTTTAACGGCCCACTGGTTTCACCTTTGGGGGCAAAGAGATGCTTCAGGAAACCGCCCACTCCGTTGGCCTGGAGCGCCCAGATGAACCAAAGTACAAAGAAGATCGCCGCCATGGCCGTGGTCATGTTCAGGTCGGCATTTCCGCCGCGCAGCAGCGGACGATCGACGTGAAAAACACCGGTCGCTGCATCGTGATGCCCCCAACCCACAGTACCGACTCCGGGAATCAACCCAGCCCAGTTCGTAAACAGGATAAAGATGAACAGCGTGGCGAAAAACCAAAATGTCTTTCGCACGAGCTGGTTGCCGATGATTGACTCGAGAAACTTATAGAGACTTTCGACCAGCCACTCCCAAAAATTTTGCGCGCCGCTCGGCACAGTCTGGATGTGTCGCGTGGCAAGCTGGGCAAAGATGATCACTGCCACCGCAACGATCCAGGAAACCAGCATCGAGTTCGTCACCCCGAGTTTGCCAAGCTGGAACAGCGCTTCCGGTTTGAGCGGCGGCGGCTCGTGTCCTTCCGCCGCGGTGGCGATCGCCGGCAGAAACAATACTGCGCTGAGAAACAGCGCGCCTGATTTAAAGAAAAGCCGATGCCGAAACATTGAGATTACGCAAACGAAAACCCGGTTCTCCTCAGGGGCGGAAAAGCGCCCCCGGCCTGCGGGCGTCTGCGGCGCTTACCAAAGCCGCTTTTGCGTGGATGACAAGTAAATTACGCGCTCTCGGCCACTGTCGCCGGCAGCACCGCTACGGCTTTCCTGCTCTGGCGCGCCAGCTCCGGCCGGCAAATTTCCTCGTACACATCTTCCAGAGCACGCACCGTCACTTGCTGGTCGAAGCTTCCCGTCACCGCCTGGTGCGCGGCATGACTCATTTGCAGGTAATTATCGGGCGAGCGGGCCAGAGCGATGAGCGAACGGCCGAGTGCCTCGACATCGTGCTCATCCGCGAGTAATCCATTCAAATTGTGCGTGACCGCCTCAGGAATGCCTCCGTGCCGCGTACTTACGACCGGCATTCCGGTCGCCATCGCCTCGAGGATTGAATTAGGGACGCCTTCCTGATTTTCATCCGGCTGCGTTTCGCTCGGATGAATGAAGATGTGGCCGCGCGCATAAAAGTCCCGCAGAGCGCGTTGGCCCAGAAACCCGACGAAATGCACTTTCCGGGCAACGCCAAGCTCCTGCGCCAGAGTTTCAAGATCCTCCTGTAATGGGCCTTTGCCCGCGATGAAGAATTCCGATGCGGGAAACTCTTTCGCGAAAATTGCGAACGCTTTGATCGCCGACGCGAGGCCCTTCTTCTCGATGAGACGACAGGCCTGAAGTACACGCCATCTGCCATCCGGCGGAACTTCGCGGCTAACCCACGGGAAGTCGCCAAGCGGGATGCCGGTGCGATTCAGCCGAATCTTTTGCGCCGGGCAACCGAGTTGAATAAGCCGCTGCGCCAATGACTGCGAGCGCGCGAGTACGAGCGGCACCGCGCTGAAAAGCTGGCGCAATTTTACTTCATAGTTCGCCACCTGCGGATTGCGAGCGACATCCATCCCGTGGAATGAAACCAGACATGGCTTTTCCCACGCACGCACGAACGGCAGTAGATGCACGCCGGCGTGGCCGAAATAAATGTGCATCATATCCGCTCGTCGCCGCGCCAGGATCGAGATGAGAATCTGGTACTCGCCGCGATAAATCAGCGCCGGCTGCCGTTTCACCAGCTTCCCCCAGCCATGACGCAGCAGATTCGTGGGCGGGCGCGGAATCTTCTCGATGTCGGGAAATGGAAACCGGCGCGGATGTTCCACCTTTTTCGTCATGACGAACGTACGGGCGCGCCGCAGCGAACTTACTTGCCGGTAAATGTGCAGCATCTCCGGTTTCAGAAACGTGCTGCAATAACTCGCGACGGTAAGTTTACCCATGCAAAAAAGGGGAAGGTTGTTTCAGGCTGGGCACCTTATCTAATCTAAGAATCGGTTTCTGCCGTTAAATTGTCGCCTCATGAAGCTCCGGTTTTTTGAAAACCCATTGCTCGATCAAGTGTTTGAGTTCCCCGATCCCAGCGCCCTCTTTTCCTGAAACCGGTAGAATCGTAAGCTGCGGAAAGCGTGCACGAAAAAGTACAAGATTTTCGTTCGCGTCGGGCAAATCCATCTTATTCGCCACCACGAACCACGGACGCTCCGCCAGTCGCGCATCGTAGAGATCGAGCTCGCGCCGCAACGATGCCACGTCCGAGACGGGGCTGCGTCCTTCGCTTCCGGCCATGTCCACCACCAACAGGAATACTGCACAGCGGGTGATGTGGCGAAGAAATTCGTGGCCCAGCCCAAGATTGCGATGCGCACCTTCGATTAAACCGGGAATATCCGCCACAGTCGCGCGCCGATATTCCCCCAGTTCAACGACTCCAATCACGGGATGCAAAGTGGTAAATGGATACGGCGCAACCTTCGGTTGCGCGGCCGAGAGCGCTCGCAGCAGTGTCGATTTTCCCGCATTCGGGTACCCAACGAGCGCTGCGTCCGCAATCGTGCGCAGCTCAAGAAAAAAATATCCGCTCTCTCCTTCGCCGCCTTCGGTAAACTCACGCGGGGCGCGGTTGCGCGAACTCTTGAAATGCACATTACCTTTCCCGCCGCTGCCGCCTTCGCACAGAAGAAATTCTTGTCCGTCCTGAGTAAGGTCCGCAATTTGTTCGCCTGGCTCGAAGCGCGCCGGCGCGGGCGCATCATCAGCGTGTACTTCAAGGTCCGCGTTCACCCCGTCCGATTTACAGGCAGCCGCGCGATAAACAATCGTGCCCACCGGCACCTTTACCACTTTTGCCGGCGCATTCCGTCCATGCATTTTCTTGCCCTGCCCGTGCTCGCCGCTTTTTGCTTTGATGATCGGCTCGTAGAACAGGTTCGATAACTGGTCCGTGTGCTGATCAGCACGCAAGATCACATCGCCACCGCGCCCGCCATCTCCGCCATCAGGTCCGCCTTTTGGCACAAACTTTTCCCGCCGGAAACTCACGCAACCGCGCCCGCCGTTTCCTGCCTGCGCAAAAATCCTGATGTGATCAACGAACATCTGCCGGCAAACTGCCACTGCCGATGCAGCCTGTCATTTACGCGGTTCTTCGCCAATCGCGCCGCAGGAGAAGCTCAGCTTCGATAACAATCCAGGCCGCGATGCATGGAAATACTTTTATCGCGAAAGGCGTCATCCACATTTCGCGCACATGCCGCGGCACCACGTCTGTTGAAGCAAGCGAAGTGAAAAGCAGCACGAAACCAGCGAGAGCTATTCGCCAGAAGTTCGTCGTACTTGTCACGAACCAAAGTGCCACGCCAGTCACAGCAACGATAAACATCGGCGACTCCGCCTTGTGATTAAAAATTACAAGAAAGATCAGCAGCGCGCTGAGGAAATGAAGTCTGAATAGCTCGTCGCCGTACTTACCCAGCCTTATCAAAGGCAGCAGCATGAGCAAAAGCCCTGTCGCCTGCACCATCTTGTTCCCCCAGTTCACGCCGAACCAGGCGTGCAACCATGCCATTACCGAGAGCTTTTCCGGAAAAACATAATCCGCACGCAGAAGATTCAGCCAGTTTCGATATTGATCAGCCAGTGTTGCGAACGAGGTCACGCATAATGGAAGTGCAGCCAGCAACAGAAGCACCGACATCGTTGCAACAGCAAAGCGACGTTTGCGCGGGTAAAAAAGTACAAGAACTGCCGCAGCCGCTCCGAAGATCTTAATTGACGCGCTCAGCGCAACAAACACGCCAGCCAGCTCCGGCGAGTCACACTCAAAGGCAATAAAGGTGGCGATAATCAGTGCGGCAACGAAGGCATTGCTTTGGAAATTCTCGATCGAGATAACCAGCTCGATCAGGACGAGCCATAGTACCAATGTCCTCTTTTCCTTTGCGATTGGGAGAAGCTGAACGGCCGCAAAAAGCGCGAACACATTGCATAAATTCCAGACCAGCGCGCTCGCCAGCTCGGGCAAGACAGCGAAGGGCGCCATCATTAAGGCAAACGTCGGGCTGTACTTAAAGTAATCGGCGTGTTGCGCGGGATGCAGCGCGTAGAGGTTCGTACCGGAAATCAAGTTCCAGAACGACGCTCGGTAGATACGCAGGTTATTGTTGCTGTGGTGCCACGCTTTCTGGGCGGTGGCGAATAGTGTGACGAATGCATAAACCGCAGCGATCACGCGCTCGTTGACCGCGAAGCGCCGCCAACGCATCATCGATCACACACAAGCTCTAAGTACAACCGCTCTGTCTGCCGCGCGATACTTGCCCAGCTGAACTTCTCTTCTGCTCTGCGTCGCCCTGCTTCGCCAAAACGTCGCCGCAGCGGCTCGTCACTCATCAACTCGTTAATCTTCGCCGCCAGGTCGCGCGCGAACTTCTCGGGCTCGATTGGTTCAAATGGACTTTCGTTCATCTGCTCCACTGGCACGAGAAAACCAGTTTCACCGTCCACTACTACTTCCTTGATTCCTCCAACTGCGCTCGCAACTACTGCCGTCTCACAAGCCATTGCTTCCAGATTGATGATGCCGAACGGCTCGTAAATAGATGGGCAGCAGAAAACAGCCGCGTGCGAGTAAAACTGGATGACCTCCTTCTTCTCCAGCATCTGATCGATCCAAATCACCCCTTCCCGGAAACGTTTTGCCCGTTCCACCGCCGTTTGCATTTCCGCCGCAATCTCCGGCGTATCAGGCGCGCCCGCACATAGTACGACTTGGAAATCGTCGTCCATGAACTGGATCGCGTTGACCAGATGGATTATTCCCTTTTGTCGCGTGATCCGCCCGACAAACAGCAGGTATGGCTTTGCTGGATCGACACCGAACCTCGGGAGCGTATCATCTGAACTAACGGGCTTGTATTCCTCCAGATCGATGCCGTTGTAGATGACGTGCAGTCGTTCCGGCCGAACATGGAACAGCCGCTCGATATCCTCTCGCGTCTCCTTAGAAACAGCAATCACGGCGTCGGCCATTTCTAGCGCCGTCTTTTCCAGCCAGACGGTAAAATCGTATCCCGCGCCAAGTTGCTCGCGTTTCCACGGCCGCAAAGGCTCGAGCGAGTGCACCGTTATCACCAACGGAATGGCGTAGTTCTTCTGGGCAAGAATTCCGCCCCAGTGCGTATACCAGGTATGACAATGCACAATCTGCGCCTCGATGTCTGCTCCATTAAAGTCGGTGCAGCGCTGCACCGCCCCGAAGGTGGAGCGGAGCGGTTTCGGGCAATTCCAATCGGCCGCTCGCAACTCAAATCCCCGCACAACAAGGTTATCCGACCTGAAGTTTTGATCGCCGAAGCAGCGTACTTCCACCGGCATGAACCTGGCCAGCTCGCGTGATAAGTACTCGACGTGCACCCCTGCACCACCGTAAGTGTGCGGCGGATACTCGTTAGTAAGCAGGAGTACCTTCACCCGCTATTTCGCTGCGCGAATTAATAACAGCGGCACTGATGTGCTATGCCGTACTTCGTTGATGGTGCTTCCGTGGAAAATGTCTCCGATCAAACGATGCCCGTGCGACGCCATCGCGATCAGGTCAATGTTGCGCGCGTGCGCCAGCTTCACGATCTCACTGGCCGGCTGACCTAGCGCGAGTACCGTCTCGCAGGTAAACCCTTGCTCACTTAGCTCGCGCTGCCGTTTATCCAGGTAATCGCGATCCTGGCGCATTTCTTCGCTGTCGGCCAACTTTAGGTGATCGTAGTTCCGCGCCACAAAGCCATCGGCGACATGCACCAGCAGCAATTCCGCCCCAGTCATGCGCGCGAAGGATTTGATGTGCTGTAGGATACTTTCATCCGCCGCGCTGTTTTCCACTGGAACAAGAATGCGCTGGTACATCGAATCAGCCGGCAAAAGTATCCCACAGCAGCTTTAGGTTCAGCACGATGATAACAATCGTTGTCGTCCAGCCAAGTAACTTCACCCACCGCGGATTGGTGAATTCGCCCATCTTCGCTCGTTCTCCCGTGAATCGCATCAACGGCCAGACGGCAAATCCCAGCTGCATGCTCAACACGACCTGGCTCGCCACCAGTAGCTCAGTCGTTTTGTTTTCTCCGAAGATGCCAATGGTAACTACTGCCGGAACAACTGCGATCAGCCGCGTGATAATTCGCCGCAGCCACGGCGTGATGCGGAAGTTCAGAAACCCTTCCATCACCACCTGGCCGGCAAGAGTGCCGGTAAGTGTCGAATTTTGGCCAGAGGCAAGCAAAGCAACAGCAAAGAGCACGCTCGCCATCCCCACGCCAAGTAGTGGCGTCAAGAGCTTGTAGGCGTCACGAATCTCAGCCACCGCTTGGTGGCCGGAAGTATGAAACACAGCCGCGGCAAGTATCAGGATGGCCGCGTTAATGAAAAGCGCGAACATCAGCGCCGTGGTCGAATCAATCGTGGCGAACTTAATTGCTTCGCGACGGCCCGCGGGCGTTTGCTCGAACTTGCGCGTCTGCACAATCGAGGAATGCAGGTACAGATTATGGGGCATCACGGTGGCACCAAGAATACCGATGCTTACGTAAAGCATGCCGGGATTGGTGATAATTCGGGGACCCGGGATGAATCCCAGCAGGACGCCGGTCACATCCGGTTTCGAGAAAAATAACTCTGCGGCGAAGCAGCCGCCGACGATAGCGATCAGGGTGATAACGATCGCTTCAATGTGGCGGAATCCTTTGCGCTGCAGGAACAGTATTGCGAGTACATCGAACATGGTGATGATGCAGCCCCAGATCAGCGGAATCCGAAATAGCAATTGCAAGGCGATAGCTGATCCGACTACTTCAGCCAGGTCGCACGCGGCGATAGCTACTTCGCACAGCAGCCACAGGAACCAGACTGTTGCCGGCGAATAGTGGTCGCGACAAGCTTGAGCGAGATCCCGTCCGGTAGCTATGCCCAACTTGATGCACAAGTGCTGCAAAAGAATTGCCATCAAGTTCGCCAGCATGATGACGCTGAGCAGCGAGTAGCCAAAGCGCGCGCCGCCCGCGAGGTCGGTCGCCCAGTTGCCCGGATCCATGTACCCGACTGCCACAAGAAATCCCGGGCCGGAAAAGGCAAGCAGCTTCCTCCAAAACGACGCGGTCGGCGGCACCAGCACAGTGCGGTGTACTTCCGCCAGGGATACTTCCGTTGGCTGTCGCCGCCAAGCCACTCCCGGCGAGATCGTGCCTGTGTCGCGACTCATGAGCGTGCTCCAGATTAACACTGTTCAGCCGCATAATCACTCACCGCCAGCGTCGCGCAACCTCTCTCGCGGCAGGCCGGATTTGCAGAGAGGCGCGAGCAATTTTACTTTGCCGAGGTCTCGCGCGATTAGCTCAGTGGTAGAGCGCTTGCTTCACACGCAAGAAGTCGCAGGTTCGAACCCTGCATCGCGCAGGCGGAAAGCGGTGATTGTCTGTACAGTCGAGTAGATACACACGCGTGAGCAATGATGGATGCTACTTGCCTGAGAACCGTAGTTCGAACCAATTGACGCAAGGACAAAGCTCATCGTCTATTTCCGTGTCGGGTGGCGATGTTGCTCGCTTTCCACAAAACCGCGGCAGGAAACTGCTGTTCTCAACCGCGGCCGGGTTGTTACTCGTCTTGGCGCTGAGTGCGACCTACGCACGAGTTTCGCGTGCCGGTTTTATCTGGGACGACGAATCTCACCTGACGCAGAATCCGGTCATCATTGGGCCGCTGGGGTTTGCCGAGATATGGACAACCGTCCGGGCTGTCTACTACCCGCTGGTTCTGACTACCTTTTGGCTTCTGCACAAATGTGTCGGACTAAACCCGCTGCCCTACCACCTCGTGAATGTCGCCTGGCACGGTGCCGCCGCACTTTTACTCTGGCGTGTCCTCAGGCAATTGCAGGTGCGGGGCGCGTGGCTCGGCGCTGTCCTCTGGGCGCTGCACCCTGTGATGGTGCAGTCGGTCGCATGGATCACCGAGATGAAGAATACCCAATCCGGTTTCTTCTATCTACTATGCATCTCCTTCTTCTTAACCGCGAGAAGTTCGAAACGGCGCACGGCCTTTTACCTGCTCGCGCTGGTTAGCTTTCTCGCCGCAATCACCAGCAAACCCTCCACCGTAATGCTGCCGGCCGTGCTGGCGCTCTGCCTGTGGTGGAAAGACTCGAAGCTTCGCCCGCGCGACCTGCTTGTACTAACACCGTTCGTTCTCGTCTCGATGTGCGCAAGCGGCTGGACGATCTGGGAGCAAAAGTTCCACTCCGGCGCAATCGGGCCAGAATGGGCGCAAACCCCTCTGCAACGGCTCCTCGCTTCCGCCGACGCGATCTGCTTTTATGCCTGGAAGCTGATTTGGCCGCACCCGCTTATCTTTATTTATCCACGCTGGACAATAGATACCTCGCGATTTTCCAGCTATCTGCCGCTGCTCCTGTTTGTTTCAGTTGCCGTAGTCTTATTTTGGAAACGCGCGGGCATACTTCGTCCGGTGTATTTCGCCTTCATCTACTTCGTAATCACCCTGTTTCCGGTACTCGACTTCTTCGACGTTTACTTTTTTCGTTTCTCATTCGTCAGCGATCACTTCCAGTATCTGGCGAGCATGGGACCGCTGGCGCTTGCCGGCGCGACGTTGTACTCAATCAGAGAACGACTTGGTCCAATTACCTCAGATGCGGCTGCGGCCGCGATCGTTTTCCTGCTCGCCTCGCTTTCCTTTCATCAGACTGCGAAGTACCGCAATCTGATCACCCTATACCAGGCGACGCTCGCGCAAAACCGTGGTTGCTGGATGTGTGAGTACAACCTGGGGCTCGCCTTAAAGGCACACGGTGAGGCCGATGAGGCGATCACTCACTACCGGCGCGCCATTGCCGCTCGTCCTGAGTACGTGGAAGCCCATTACAATCTCGCGGGAGCACTCGCTGCGAAGGGTGACCTAACTGACGCCGTGACGGAGTATCGGCGCGCCATTGCGATCAAATCGGATGATGCTGATTCCCACAATAACTACGGCACGGCTCTGCGCCAGCTGGGCCAAAGCCGTGAAGCCGAATCGGAGTATCGAATAGCTCTGCGTCTGCGCCCAGACTACTTCGACGCGCACTATAACCTCGGATCACTTTTGCTCGCGCTTGGACGTGACGATGAGGCGCTCGAAGAACTAAGACACGCTGAACTGCTCGCAACGCGGAATTCCGCCGTTCACGCCATTACCGGAGACGTATACATGAAGAAAGGGCAGGCCCGTGATGCCGCAGCCCAGTACAGTCGGGCCGTGGAACTTGCCCCGGATGATGCGGCCGCACTCGCCAGTTTTTCGTGGCTACTCGCTACGTCAACGGACGATACATTGCGGGATTGCCGTAAGAGCATTGCCCTGGCGCAGCATGCTAACGAGATTCAGCCACAGGATGCGCGTGTACTTCACAGCCTCGCCGCTGCCTTTGCGCAGTGTGGCGACTTCTCCAAAGCTCGCGCAACCGCTCACCAGGCACTCGACATCGCCAAAGCTCAACATAACCAGGCCCTGGCAGATGCGCTTGAGGACGAGCTGGCGCTTTATGAGCTTGAGTTACCTTATCGGCAGCAAAACCGGTGAACGACGATAAACACTTCACTTCCGTAAGTCGCGATCACCCGGCGTTACCTTTTGATCGCAAGATCGTGACCCCTTCCCTCCGCCGCTTTCTTCCCTGCATTCTTGTCGCTCTCGCAGTAACGCACGTTCGCGCGGACCAGTTCTTCTTTGGCGAGATACCAGTCCAGTATGTTGCCCGCGGTAACGAAATGGTGCTGGATATGCACCGTTTCCTTCACCCGCCCGCTGCGACGGTCACCCCGCAAGCATCGAATGCCTGGTTCGATTCGAAGAACTTCACTCTGCACGTAAGTACGACGGACGAATCTATTCAGCCGATCCGCATTTCCGCAAGTATGGATGGGAAGGTAATCGAGCGGGTATTGATCGTGGTTGCGGTCGCGCAACCAAAGACGCACTTCACCTTAAAGCTAGCGAAGCCTGCGGGTCAGGTCACGATCGCGGGAACATTTAACAATTGGAAGCGTAGTGCCACACCAATGGAAGGACCGGACGCTAGTGGCAGCTACGAAACGGATGTGCCACTTACGCCTGGCCGGCACGCCTACAAGTTTGCTGTCGATGGCGAATGGATGGTCGATCCCGATAATCCCATGACGGAAGACGACGGAATGGGCGGCAAGAATTCCGTCCTTGTGGTAAACGCCGCCCAAGAAGCTGGCCCCGTACTTTTCGCCGATCGCCTCACTCGAGCCAGCGTTTTTCTGCGCAGCGCAGGGGCGCCTGACCCAGTGAGAACTGTGATTGCGATCGCCGAGACCAAGACCGGAGACGTACTCGTGCCGGCAACGCTTCGGGGAGACATCATGGAAGTACCAACTCCACCACAATGCCAGGCGATTCGGGCAATAGCTACTACCGCAGCTGCGAAGGTGACGAGTGTCGTCACCTGCCAGCTAAATCCTGGCGCCACGTTCAACTGGCACGATGCGCTTCTTTATTACGCGCTGACGGATCGCTTCGCCGATGGCGACAAGTCTAACGACAAACCAATTAGAGATGCACGCGTCGCCTATCCTGCCAACTACCACGGCGGTGACTTGCGCGGGATCCGGCAGAAGGTGGAGCAGGGATATTTTACCAGCCTCGGCATCAACGCGCTGTGGATCGCGCCGTTGAACAGGAACCCGGATCGGGCATATCAGGAGTCACCAGAGCCACATCGGTGGTACACGGGATATCATGGCTACTGGCCGGTTTCCCCCACGCAGATCGATCCGCATTTTGGCACTCCTGGCGAACTGCGCGCGCTCATCGCGAGTGCGCACGCGCATGGCATTAAAATCATCGCCGACCTGGTGTTACACCACGTTCATCAGGAGCATCCATGGTGGAAGGCACATCGTGATTGGTTTGGGCAGCTAGATCTGCCTGACGGGCGCAAGAACCTGCGCCTTTGGGATGAACAACAGTACACTACCTGGTTTGAGCCTTATCTACCTTCCTTTGATTTCTCCAAAGCCGCGCCGGTGCATGCGCTCATCAATAATGCGGTGTGGTGGGCGACGCAGTACCAGCTGGATGGTTTCCGATTGGACGCTGTAAAGCACATCCTGCCGAGCTTCTGGTGGAAGTTTCGCAGCAGCCTGCGCGAAGAGGTAGAAGCCAAACGCGGCAGGCCGCTTTACCTTGTCGGTGAAACCTTCAAAGATCGAGCTGGGATCGACGCCGTTATTGGCGCGAACATGCTTGATGGACAGTTCGACTTTCCACTTTACGATGCAATCAAGGACGCGTTCGGCACATCGACTACTGGCCTGGTGGCGCTCGATGACTCGATCAACGCCTCTGATCGCGCTTATGGAAAAGGTGCTCTCATGTCACCACTTATCGGTAACCACGACAAGGGCCGGTTCATGGCCTATGCCGACGGCGAGCTGCCTGATCCTACTTTCAAGAAGGAAGAAGAGGTAGGCTGGCAAAAACCACCGGCTGTACGCAATTCCGCGAACTACTCGAAGCTCGAGTTAGCGCAGGCATTACTTCTTTCTCTTGATGGCGTACCCATGGTTTATTACGGCGACGAAATAGGCATGACTGGCGCCGGTGATCCTGATAACCGGCGTGATATGCGCTTCGGCGACCGGATTAGTACGAGCGAGCATCGAGTGCTTGAGACGTTTCGGAAACTTAGTTCGTTTCGCCGGGCTCACCCGGCACTGCGTTATGGCAGCCGGCGCACACTCCTTCGGGACGAGGATTGCCTCGTCTTTGTTCGGGCCTATCTCGACGACCGCGTACTAGTCATCATCAACCGGGCACAAACGGCGCGCGAGTTGAGCATTGATGCTTCGCCCGAATTCGACGGCCGCGACGTTACTAATCCAGCGACGGGCGAAGCTATCACCGTTACAGACAAGAAGCTGGCCCTGACAGTGCCGCCAATGTCATCCGTTTACTTGCAAGCGAAGTAGGTAATCGCATGCACGTTTTCCATGATGCGCGATGCGCTGAGTACGGAAGGGCCGGTCATCCGGACCGCCCGGAACGCATCTTGCGAACGGTGCCCTTGCTGAAGGAGAAACATCAGGGTTGGAAGTGGACGCACCCTGAAGCAACGACTCGCGATCAGTTGCTACTCGTGCATTCCCCGGAGTACATTGACGAGGTTTGTTTTTCGCGAGCGGACTTCGACTCGGATTGTCCGGCGTACCCGCACATTTACGATCATGCCGCGCGCGCAGCAGGTTCCGCCATCAGTGCGGCGCGTAACGCGGGGAAAGGAGAAGCGAGCTTCAGTTTGATGCGGCCTCCCGGACATCACGCACTGCGCGGTCGCGCCATGGGATTCTGCTATTTCAGCAACATCGCGCTTGCCGGCCTTGATGCGCTTAGGCGCGGCGTCGAACGCGTGGCCATTTGGGACTTCGACGCGCACCATGGTAACGGGACGGAAGCTCTCGTCGCACACCATGAACGGATTGCATTCGCCTCTATCCATCAATATCCAGGCTGGCCGGGAACGGGAACAAGGTCATTCGCGAACATCCACAACTACCCCATCGCCCCGTACTCGCCGCGCGCTCATCACATGGCAGCTGCCGAACGCTCTTTGGAAGTGTTGCTAAGCGTCGAGCCGCAGCTTCTCCTGGTTTCGGCCGGGTTCGACGCTTTTGCTAACGATCCAATCACGCAAATGACACTCGAGATCGAAGACTTCGCGAGTTTCGGAACATGGCTGAGGCAACTCGATGTCCCCGTCGCAGCTATTTTGGAAGGTGGTTACAGCGACGAATTGCCTGAGCTGGTAAATGCGTTCCTATCCGAATGGGACAACTGTTAGGCGCCACGTACTCACATAGCGTTTTCGCCGCTTGTCCTTCCGCGGCATCTAAGTGAACCGTGGAAATAGCGGCGCCGGTTTGCCGACGACGTGGCCTTCCGGTAATTGGCCCCATTCCATGTCACCGGCCGAGAACCTTTCCTCCTTCCCTCCTAACTCCATTTTCCACTGCAATTGATCAAAGACGCCGTGCGCGGCGCGTGGCAATACCGGCGAGATGAAGAGTGCAATCAATCGCACCGCTTCGGCGAGCTCATACAGCAAACACGCGACCTTCGCCTGCCGGCCGCGGTCTTTGGCCAGCTCCCACGGCTTTTCCCGGTCGATCGCTTCGTTGCACCGGCTGGACAAACAATCGGCCGCCGCGAGCATCCCAGGTGTACTAAATTCATCCGCCGACTGCTGGAAGCGTTCCCGCTGCGCGCGCGCCTGACTTTGCAGCTCGCTGTTAAAGTCGCTTGCTCTTGCATTCAAGCGCGCGTGGCAAAAACGGTTCAGCATGTTCAGCGTGCGGCTAACAAGATTGCCAATGTTATTCGCCAGGTCCGAGTTATAACGGGCGACCAGTCGCTCCTCAGAAAAATCGGCATCTTTTCCAGTGACAATGTCGCTCATTAGATAATAGCGAACAGCTTCGGCGCCGTACTTATCGACAAGTGTATTTGGGTCGACGCTGTTACCCACCGATTTGCTCATCTTAGCACCCCCGATGTTCCACCAGCCATGCACAAGCAATCCTGGCATCCGGTCGTCGGGAAAGCCAAGCGCGTGCAGCATAATCGGCCAGTAGATACCGTGCGCTGGAACCATTATATCTTTGCCTATGACGTGTAAGGCCGGCCATTTATCCAAGAAAGTTGAGGGTTGAGAGCTAAAGTCCGTTAGATTCGGATCGTACCCGACAAAGCTTAGGTAGTTACTTAGCGCATCGAACCAGACATAGTTCACGTACTCAGGATCGAATGGCAGCTCGATGCCCCAATTAAGACGCGACTTTGGTCTTGAGATACATAGATCGCCGCCAAGCTTCTCTACTGCATTAACCAGCTCCGTTTGCCGAAAAGACGGCGTCACAAAGGCCGGGTGAGAGCTGAGGAATTTTAATAGCCACTCTTTGTGGCTGCTTAGCGTGAAGTAGTAATTTTCCTCCTCGCGGTACTCTACTGTGCCCCACTCAGGCCCAAAGTTTCCATCCGGCCCACGCTCCTTGTCGGTAAGGAACTGCTCCTGTCGCACGCTGTAGTAGCCGGACTGCTTGTCGCGGTAGAGTTGCTTTTGGTTCCACAGCCGCTCCAGCATCCCCTGCACACATTGCTTGTGCAGCGGATTCGTGGTCGCGGCCCAGCCATCATAACGAACCTCGAGCTTGTCCCAGAGCGCGATGAACTGCTCCGTAATGCCAGCGACAAACTGCTGCGGTGGAATCTCCCGCTTTTCCGCCGATTGCTGTACTTTTTGCCCGTGCTGATCGACACCCGTCAGAAAATAAACCGGCTCGCCTTTGAGCCGGTGATAGCGCGCGATCACGTCCGCCAGCACCTTTTCATAGGCGTGGCCGATATGCGGCGCCGAGTTGGTGTAATCAATGGCGGTAGTGATGTAGAAGGTCTTCGGCATCGCCGCTCAAAGTGCGTAGGCAATCGTCGCGTGCAAACGTGATGCGGTACGCACATGCTGCGGGTCGTCGAGAGTACGTGCGTCGCGATACCTTGAGAGCGTGACACTCCCGCGCTTCTGCGCAGCTCAGGAGGCGAGTACTTGACGTGCGACCTTGATGAGGTTGTCCGCGGTTATTCCGAATTCCTTCATCACTTCAGGTCCAGGCGCACTGAGGCCGAAACGGTGCAGGCCGATGACTTTGCCATCGAGCCCCACGTACTGATACCAGAGCTCAGGCACGCCGGCTTCGATGGCGACACGCTTGCGGCATGAACTTGGGAGAACATCCTCCCAGTACTCGTTGCTATCGCGATTAAAACGTTCCATGCACGGCATGGAAACGACGCGCGTGCCGGCGCCAAGCTCTTTTGCGGCAGCGAGCGCGTGCTGCAATTCGCTGCCGCAGCTCAGGATGATCAACTCGAGCGCGGCGCTTTCCTTCCGGGCGATGTAGCCGCCGCGGCGCACGCCTTCGCGCCGAAGCTGCACATCGATTTCGTTCAGCATCGGCACGCTTTGCCGCGTGAGCGAAAGCATGGTCGGGCCATCGATCCGCTCCATGGCTGCGACAAAGGCTCCGGCTGTTTCTTCCGGATCAGCGGGGCGAATTACATCGAGGTGGCGAATGAGACGATTGGCGCTGACCGTTTCCACCGGCTCATGCGTTGGGCCATCTTCGCCCACGCCGATCGAGTCGTGCGTAAAAATGTAGAGATTAGGCAGGCGCGCCAGCGCGGCGAGACGAATCGACGCCCGGCAATAATCGGAGAAAACCATGAACGTTGCGCCGCTCGCGCGGAACACGCCGTGATACGCCACGCCGTTCATGATCGCGCACATGCCGTGCTCGCGAATGCCGAAGCGGATGTTGCGGCCGCCCGGTGTGTCGCGGGTGAAATCGCCGCCGCCTTCTATGTAGTTCATGGTCGAGCCGTAAAGATCAGCGCTGCCCCCGACGAGGTTCGGCATGGCTTGCGCGATCGGCTGAAGTACTTCGCCGCCTGCTTTGCGCGTCGCCAGTTTCGCGTCTTTCGGGAACTCCGGAATTCTACTCAGCAAATCGGCCGGAACGTTTTTATCGATGGCATCATCAACGGCGCGGGCCTTGTCAGGATTTTCTTCCCGCCAGGCATTCCACGTTTTTTCCCAGTCAGCGAAATCGGCGAGCAACCTTTTTTTGTGCTCCGCGAAGTAGGCGTAGGTCTCCTCGGAAACAAAGTAGCGCTGCTCTGGCAGCCCGAGCTTCTTGCGCGCGGCATCGACGTACTTCGCGCCAGCTTCGCCGTGCGCTTTCGCCGTCCCCGCCACTTCCGGAATGCCTTTTCCTGCGAGCGTGTGCGCGATGATGAACTGCGGTTTCGCGTTGTCGCGCTCCTTCGCGATTCTGCACGCATCCAGAAACGCGCGCATGTCATCGCCCTGGATTTCCTGCACGTCGAAGCCGTAGGCGCGGTAGCGCTCGCCCGTGTCTTCGCTCTGGGTTTTAATTGCCATCGCGTCGAGCGTGATGGAGTTGTCGTCGTAGATCAGGATGAGGTTATCGAGGCCGTAGTGCCCGGCGAACGCGCTTGCTTCCGCGCTCACGCCCTCCTGCAAATCGCCGTCGCCGCAAAGACAAAAAATGTGCTGGTCGAAAATGCGGTACTCGCTTGTGTTAAAATGCGCCGCGGCCATTTTCGCCGCCATGGCAATGCCGACGGCATTCCCGACGCCCTGACCGAGCGGCCCGGTCGTACACTCGACGCCCGGCGTTTCGAAGTACTCAGGGTGCCCCGGCGTTTTCGAATGCAGTTGGCGGAAGCGCTTGATGTCCTCGATGGAAATGTCGTAGCCGCTCATGTGCAGCCATGCGTAGAGAAACATGCTGCCGTGCCCAGCGCTGAGGACAAAGTAATCACGGCCGATCCAGCGCGGCTGCTCCGGGTTGTACTTAAGCAGGTAGCCGTAGAGCACCGCGCCCATTTCCGCGTCGCCGAGCGGCAGGCCGAGGTGACCGGATTGCGACGCCTGTACCGCGTCCATGGCGAGGCCGCGCGCTTCATTGGCGGCGCGCGAGAGCGCTTCGATATCGAGTTCCATTCTCCTTTATAGTCGCGCGGCGAGGGCGGACAACGCGTTTTCGCAGTTCTGTAGGGGCGGGTGTCCCCACCCGCAAATAGGTGGGGTCGAGCGTTGGAACCGTCCGCGGGTGAGAACACCCGCCCCTACACAAATCTGCGGGTGGCGACACCCGCCTCTACATCTTGCAATCAGCGCGTAAACGCGCGTGATTTCTTGCCTGTGAATCGCTCCGTGCTGCTGCACATCGTCGAACGCTTCGAAGCTGTCATTGGCAAATTACCCGGCACGATTCAACGCGCCGTGCGTGCCGAGTTCACGCCGTTGAAGGAGCTGTTCTTGCAACAGCGCACGCCGCGTTTTCTTCTCGCCGGCTCGGCCCGGTTAACTCTGCCGCAGTTGATCAACATCCTCTTCAACGGCGAACCAGCGGAAGATTCGCGCCGCCTTCTATTCGAGGTTTTCCGCTGGCAAACGGTCGAAGTGAAGAACCGTGGCACCATTTGCGTACTCGATGCCCGCGGCGCCGATGACCACGCGGCGAACACAATTCGGGATGAGCTTCGAAGTGAACCCGCTGACGTTGTCATCATCGTAAGCGATGACGCCGATTCGCGCACAAGAGTAGAGCAAGCGGCGGAAAACGGCCTTGCGTGCGTGCGCTGGAACGACGAGATCAAACGGGACGCCGGGATTGTCGCCATTCATCTGCGGAGCGCGACAGCCCACGATGGGCATGCGGACCCCGCGCAATGGCAAAAGAATTTTCTGCCACAGATGACGGCACGCATCTGGGGCGGTTTCGAATTTGCCGACGATCCCGCTCCAGCCGGGGCCGACCGCGCCGTTTCCGAGCAGCTGATTTCATTGATTGCGGCGAAGTTGCCGAACGAATGCCGGGTGGAAATGGTGCGCATTTCACGCAATCGGCAGGCGCAGCGAGAAATAGCCAACGTGCTGATTAAATCGACAACCGCCATCTGTAGCGCAGTGGGCGCGCAGCCGATCCCGCTGGCTGATCTTCCCATCCTCACCGCCCTTCAGCTCGCCATGATTTCCGGCGTGATGTACGTAAGCGGACGTGAACGCAGCTTGCGTGCTGCCGCCGAGTTTGCCGCCGCCATCGGCGCGAATGTCGGCGCGGGCATGCTCTTGCGCGAAGGCGCGCGCGCGTTGCTCAAGTTTTTCCCAGGATGGGGTAATGTCGTTTGCGGAGCGATTGCCGGTGCCGGTACTTATGCCATCGGGCATGCCGCCTCAGCATATTTTCTGGAAGGCGCGACCTTGAGTGAAGCACGGCGCGCCTACTTACAAAAACGGAAGCGCAGAAGACCCGAAGCGCTTCAGCTCAAGTGAGCGTTTCACCACCTGACCGGCCGAGTTCCCAGCAGGAGAAGAGGGTTGTGAATAAGTTGTGGATAAATCCAGGCGCAGCTTGCATTTTGTTCACAGCCGGCTGTTAACAACCGGAGAATGATCCTGCGCGCTTTTTCGCGCCCGCTGTGAATCTTTCGCAACTCCGGCAGGCCCTCACCGAAACGCGCGTGCTCCCGGTCAAAACGCTCGGGCAAAACTTTCTGCACGACCAGAATCTTGTCCGCTGGATTGTCAGCCAGGCGCAGATCCAATCAAACGATTTTGTGGTTGAAATCGGTCCCGGCTTCGGCGCATTGACGGCTGAGCTTTTGCGCGGCGGGGCGCGTGTACTCGCGCTCGAAAAAGATCTGCGACTCGTTAGTTTTTTGCGCGAAACGTTTTCGGGGGCGCGACTCGAAGTACAGCATTGCGACGCACTTCGATTTGACCCGCGCGTACTGTTCGCCGAGCACAACGTGAAGTTGATCGGCAATCTGCCGTACTATATCGCCAGCCAGCTGCTGCTGCATTTTCTCTCATTGCCAAGTCCCATCGAGCTGGCGTTGTTGATGTTACAGGACGAAATGGCGCGCCGGTTATCAGCCACGCCCCGTTCGCCTGAGTACGGAGCGCTCACGCTGAAAGTACAGAGTCACTATTCCGTGGAGTATTTGCGGAAAATTCCAGCAAGCGTGTTTTTCCCGCGGCCCGAAGTGGCTTCGGCGCTCGTGCGTTTCGCGCCCCGCTCACCAGACCAGCTCGAAAATTGTGATTACCACATTTTCCGGGAACTTGTGCGGCTCGGTTTCTCCCAGCGACGAAAGCAGCTCGGAAAACTTCTCGCGCATCGTTGCCCGGATTGGGAAAACATGGCTGGCAAGCTCGGCGTTTCACCGTTTGCCCGCGCGGAGGAACTTTCGCGCGAGCAGTGGATCGAGTTGTCCAATCTTATCGAGGACTGCGAGAAGAAATCGCCTGCCGATTCAGCCAGCGAAATCTTCCCGGTTGTGGACGAAAACGACCGGGAAATTGGCCGTGCACCTCGCGCGGAAGTGCATGCGAATAACTTGCGGCATCGCGCGGTGCACATCCTCGTTTTCAACCGTGCCGGCGAAGTGCTTTTGCAAAAGCGATCGCGCTTTAAAGACCGGCATCCGCTGCTCTGGGACTCGAGCGCGGCCGGCCATGTCGAGGCTGGCGAAACCTACGACCAGACCGCTGCGCGCGAACTGCACGAAGAGCTCGGCGTAACGGCGAAGCTCACGCTCATCACGACAATCTCAGCTTCGGAGCGCACCGGTCACGAATTCATCCACCTTTATCGCGCCGAATGCGACGGACTGTTTAGCGTTCCACGCAACGAGATCAGCGCGGTAGTGTTTTTCCCGCCGGGAATTGTCGAGCGTTGGATTGCAAACAAACCGGAAGAGTTCGCGCCGGGTTTCCTAGAATGCTGGAAGATTTCGCAGCGGTCAGCTCGCGCAGGCGGAACGCCGACGTGCCAAGTGGAATCCGATTAGAACCATGCCGCCAGCGACGAGCAACCAAGAGCTTGGCTCCGGCACCGGAGCGCCGACCTGGACAGTGAGTGAATCGGCATTGGTTCCCGTGCCCCACGTGTAAGTGTAAGTGCCCGGGTTAATTCCAAGGCTGCTAAACGTCTGGTTCGTGAACGTCGCGCTGTCCAAAAGTGGTGTGTTTGAAACGTAACCGCTTGGCACAAAGAGTTCCAGCGCCCTGCCTAAGATCGCGACACTGTTCCCGGTACTTGAGCTCGCAAAAGTTTGATTTCCTAGTCCCCAGCTGCTCGGGCCGGTGAGCCCGGTGTAAGAGTCAAGCCCGCCGCTTGGATCAATACCGAGCAGAGCCGCACTCGGAACAAGGCTCGAGTTGCCCGTGCTCGGCCCGGCTGACGTAAGATCAGCGAGATTGAACGTGCCCGACCCGGTCACGTCCACATCGAAGCCGCTCGTGGCAGTCGCATCCGGCACTTCGACTAATGTGAACGTGAACGCGGCATGCGAAGCGCGCGGGAACGTTGTTAGCAGCACAACAACGAAAAGGGCGAATAACCAGCTGAGCATTTTCATCGTCGCGCTAGGTTCCCAAGGCAGCGAGCCGTTTTGCAAGCAAAATAGGCAGCTGACTTTAGGGTAATCCGAGCAGCTCGGGCGACGGCAAATGCCACGCTTCCCATTTCGAGCGGTACTCCGCTTCCGGCAGCAGCGCGTAGCACGGATGTTTCGCTTCGCGGAGCCATTTTATTACGCGCACGAGATTTTCTTCCGCCATCGTGGTGCAACCAGTTGTGGGACGGTCCACGCCGCGCCGAATGTGAAAGAAAATCGCGCTGCCATCGCCGGGAACGGGCGGGTCGGAGTTATGCCGGATTTCGATGAGCCAATGATAAGCGAAATCGCCAGGGCGCATTTTCTCGTGGCTGTAGTTGTCCGGCGGATTTCGTGGATCGATGACGACGTGCCGGTTGTAATTCGGCGAACGCGGATCGTCGCTCCAAATGTCTCCATCGGTGACCTGGTGAAAGGGGTAATCTGATCCGGGCGGCAACTGCGCATCATAAGTGTAGATTTTGCCGATGCGGAAAATGCCGGCGGGCGCACGGCCATCGCGCTCGCGTTTGTGCAAGCCTTGCTCATCCTGGCCGGCAATTCCCCTGCCCCACGCGAGGCCATTTTTCCCGAATAGTACCGGCTCCGGGCCGAGCGTTTTCGTCCATTTGCCGTCGCTTTTCTCCAGCAGAAACAACTGGCCGCGCATTGAATTCCAGTCCGGCGCCAAGCCGACGATGAGCTGCCCGCAATCGTCCGGCAAGGCAGCGGCACGCGCGCTGCTCGCAGCAAGGAAGAACAACGCGATGAAGAGAATGCGCCTGTGAGTCACGCCCGGTAATTGGCGCGATTCAGCTGGCGCTGCAACGCGTTTCGCTGGATGAAACAACGCCTCGCCATTGTCGCCGCGCTCATCGTGCTGGTTTTTTGCGCGCATGCGCCGGCCTTGCGGGCGCGATTTGTCTGGGATGATACGGCGCTGGTGTTGCGCGACCCGCTGATTCGCAGCTGGCGTTTGATTCCAGAATCGTTTGACCACTTCCTGTTTACGGATGCAACGGCATCGAATTTTTACCGTCCGGTGCAACGGCTCAGTTACACGGCGGAATATGGCGCCTTTGCCTTCAGGCCGGCGCCCTATCATTTCGATAACGTCGTGCTGCATGCAGCGGCGGTGATTGCGTTGTTCTTCTTCGCGCTTGGATTTTTCGAGCTGTTCGGAATTGCGAAAACGAAGTTGCTAATCATTGCCGCACTTGCCTCGGCCGCGTGGGCGCTGCACCCGCTGCATTCGGCGGTGGTTGAGTACGTCAGTGGGCGCGCTGATTCGCTCGCGGCGCTGTTCGGGTTTTGCGGACTGTGTTGCCTCATTCACGCGCAACGCGGAAAAGTACGAACAGGCATTCTCTTGTACATTGTGGCGTTCATTGCGCTGCTCGCCAGCGCGCTGAGCAAAGAGAACGGATTGGTGTTTACCGGGATCGCTATCGCACTCGTCGCGTTGCGAGCGCGAAAGGAAAGTACCATCGCGCTGATCCTCGGCGTCGCCTTTGTTGTGACGACGTACTTCACTTTGCGAATGCAGGCCGGCAGTGCGGATGTGCCGCGGCTCACGCCTCCAGCGCCCGCCATTGTCCGCCCGATCATCGCGGCGCGCGCACTGGCGGAATATTCCGGCCTGTTGGTACTTCCACTCCATCTGCACATGGAGCGCGATGTGGAGAGCCACCCGTCGGGTTTAAACGAGGCGAGCCTGCGTGCGAACAGTTGGCGCGAGCTTGAGACGATCGGCGGCATGCTGCTGTTCGCGGGCCTGCTCGTCTGGATGCTTCGTTCCTTTCAGCGAAATCCAGCCGTCTTCGCTCTGCTGGTTTTTGCCGCGATAGCCTACGTGCCGGTCTCTGGAATTTTCGCGCTAAATGCGACAATGGCTGAGCATTGGATTTATGTGCCGTCGGCGTTGCTGCTGCTGGCGATTGGCGCGCAGTTGTCCGCGCTTCACCTTGGGAAGCGGTTGGGCTACATCTCGTTAGCCGCGACATGCTGCTGGATTCTTCTGCTGGGCGCTCGCAGTTTTGTGCGCGCGCAGGATTGGCAGGACGAGCGCACATTTTTCTCACGCACGATTGCAGCGGGCGGCGATTCGGCGCGGATGCTCGTCAACCTTGGCGTGCTCGAGATGAACGATCGCCATCTCGACGAGGCGAAATCGCTGTTTCAGCGCGCGCTGCAAAAAACACCAGAGCAGCCTTTCGCGCTGATCGATCTCGGGGCGGTCGCCTTGAAACAAAATGACTTCGTCGCGGCTCGCCAGCTCCTTGCCCGCGCCGAACAGAATCCGGTGACGGCGGCTCGGGCGCGCGACATCTCGGCTGTCCTTGAGTACAGAGAAACGGGAAAGCTTGACCTGCCGTTGCTGCGCCTGGCCAGCCGCACTGGAGAGCCATCGTGGGCGATCAGTGAACGCTACATTCGCGCGCTTGGGGAAAGCGGCCGGGTACAGCTTGCGGTCATCGAGCTGCGCTCTGTGCTCGCGAGTGAATGGTATCGCGCTGATTCGTGGCAGCTGATGGGCGAGTACTTGACCGAACTCGGCTACGGCACGCAAGCAGCGCTGGCCTTCATCAATGCGGAACGTTTTGACGTTCACCTGCACGCGCACTGAAGCAAAAAACAGTTTTCACGCACGCTGAATACAACAGCGACGCACGCCGTCTGCGAATTAACCATTATGAAAACACCAGCAATCTTCGGGGCAGGCTTAGCCGTACTGGGTCTGGCTCTTGCACCCGCTAATGCGCAGACCCAGAGCTCAACGACCACAAGCACGGACGGCAACACCAGTACGAGTACGAGCACGAGTTATGTTGAGACGAGCAAGATCGTGGGGATGAAAGTGAAAGGGTCGGACGGCGAAGAGATCGGCACGATCAAGGACGTCGTACTCGACCGGAACACCGGCTGCATGGCCTATACGGTGTTGTCCACCGGCGGCGGCACTGGCACGCGTGTGACCGGTACGGCGAAAACGGTGGCTGTCCCGTGGAGTGTTTACAGCACCAGTTCTGATCCGAGCGTGATGACGGTGCGAGTGGATCGCGAGCGCATTTATGATGCTCCAGTTTTCGACCCCGCCCGTGTGGATGAATATTCCACGAGCGGATACATCAACAACGTTTACTCGTACTACGGAGTGCAGCCGGGCGTCGGCATTGGCGTGGGAGTAGGCGTGAATGCCGGAGTGAATGCCGGCGTGAACACCGGGACGACTTCGGGAACTTACAACGCGGAAAGGCAATCGAGCGCAGCGGCCGAAACAGCGGCATCGCCCGCAACATCAGTTTCTCCGAGCGCGAGCATGAGCCCGGGCGGGGCGGCGGCCGCAAGCAGCCGTGCCAGCCACGCGAGTGTTACGCCCAGCTCGAGCGCTAGCGAACACACCAGCGCGAGCGAGCACACCAGCGCCAGACACGCTAAGTCGCCAGAAAATTCGAGCGCCGCTGAAGAAGGAACAACTTCACCCAGCAGCAAAGGCCGGCATCATCGTGAAAGTACCAGCCCGTCCAGTTCAGCCAGCCCGGGTGAGATGAACAGTTCTCACTCAAGCAGCAGCGAAAATGCGGAGGAATCCGCCTCTTCCGCCGGCGAAAAGGCGACGACGCATAAACATCACAGCACCGAAGCGTCTGAGAATGGCGAAACCGGCAGATCGAAGAAATCGTCGAGTGAATCTTCCTCATCTACTCACGCCAGCCCAACTCCGTAATCTTTAACTTCGTACTTTGAGCGGAGCCGCGGGAGCAATCCCGCGGCTCTCTTTTTGGGACGGTTCTCTCGGGTGCTATCCATTCGACGGAGCCGTGGCGAGCTCCACGCGTTGCGTGTCTTCATTCAAGAATTTCGCGCCCGCAATCCAGATCACACCGGAGATTAACATCACGCCGGTCACAAAAAGAAACGCGACGCGGATATTGGCGTGGCCAGCGATCAACCCGATTCCTGGGAACGCCGGCACGTCGCCGAACATGTGGATAATAAGAATATTGATGGCGAACGCCGTCGCGCGTACTTCCGGCATCGAAACATTTGCCACTGCGGTGTTGGAAGGCCCGGTGTTCAGGAATAGACAGAAGATAGCGGCGAACATTGCCATCCACGCCGTCGGAAACGGCAGGTAAAGCGCCGCGACAAAGAAGGGACACGCCACGATCATGCCCACTCCCGAAACGAGAAAGTACGAACCGGGAAAACGGGTGCGCAGTTTATCCGCGACAACGCCGCCTGTGAACGTGGCGGTCAGGCCCGCGACAACGGTGACGGCGCCGAAGAGTGTCTTGCCGCTTCCGGGCGGCTGACCGCGGAAGCGCAGATATTCGGCCACCCAAAAACCGAGGCCTGCCACGGCGAACGTCATAGCAGCTTGCGCGAATGTGTTCACCGCAAAGGACGGCGTGCGGAAGAGCGTCACGAGCAGACGGAAGTAGTCGCGCATCGGCACACGCGCACTCTTTGCATGGGCGCCGCCCCGTTGCCGCGGATCGCGCATGAAGAAGCAGATCAGCGCGAGCAGGATTCCTGGCGGCGCGACAAGATAAAACGCCCAGCGCCAGCCGAGGTGCCCGCCCACTAGCCCGCCGACCACGTACCCGAGCGCGCTGCCGACGGGAATCGCCAGGGTGAAAATCGCCATCACGCGCCCGCGAATATCGAGCGGAAACAAATCCGCGATGATGGTGGGCGCGGCGGGTCCGTAACCGCCTTCACCAATCCCGACGCAAATTCTCGTGTAGAACAGCAGTGAAAATGTCGCCGCCAAACCCGAGCCGCCGCTGGCCAGACTCCACAAGAGTACAGCCGAACCGATGATGACCCAGCGCGAGAAACGATCCGATAACCACCCCAGCAAGGGCGCGCTGATCATGTAGGTGAGCAGAAACGCGTCCCCGAGCAGTCCCGTTTTCGCCATCGCGTTCGGGTCGTGGGCGGCGAAAAACGTCGCTCGAATTTCTGGCTCGACTGCTGCCAGCACCTGGCGGTCGATGTAGTTGAAAAGATTAATGCCGAGCAGCAGCGCCAGCGCGGCGATCGCACCCGGTTTCCAGCGGTTGCTCATCGGATCGCGATTGCAGAGCGAGAACTGATGATTGTAAACGTTAAAGCAATGCCGGGCGACACGATTGGCGATCGCATCTTTTACGCCTTTGGGCTGGCGATTGTGCGGCTGGTGTATCGCGTGAAAGCGATCGGGGCTGAAAATCTGCCGCGCGGCGGCGCGCTACTCGTGCCGAATCACATCACATGGGTGGACGCGATCGTACTTCAGATCGCCTGCCCGCGCGCCGTTCGCTTCATCATCGACGAGGAGTTTTATCGGAAGCGAATTCTGCGGCCGGTACTTTATCGGGTACGGGCGATTCCGATCAATCGGCACAAACCACGGCAGGCGATCCGCCGCGCCGCGGAGCGCATTCAAAGCGGCGAACTGGTCTGCATCTTCCCCGAAGGGCAACTCTCGCGCACCGGTACTTTGCAGCGATTGCAGCGCGGTTTCGAGATGATCGCGCGCCATGCCGGCGCACCCGTGGTTCCTGTGTTTCTTGATCAGCTCTGGGGCTCGATCTTTTCATTCCGTGGCGGCCGTTTTTTTCGGAAATGGCCGCGGCAGTTTCCGTATCGGGCCACTGTCGGCTTCGGGCCGCCGCTCACGCCGGAGGAAGCAACCCGGGCGCGGGTGCACGAGGAGTTACTGAAAGCGGGGGCGGATTGTTTCGAGCAGCGCCCGCAATTGCGCGACCATCTTGGCCGCCGCGCAGTTCGCGGGTTAAAGCGCCACCCGTTTAAGACGCTTGTAATTGATGGCAGTGACGGCAGCTGCCTCAGCAGCGGCAAAATACTGGGCGCCGCACTGGCGCTCGCGCGTTATTTGCGCGGCCATTTTCCGGAAAAACGGATCGCGATTGTTTTGCCCGCCGGCAAAGGCGCCGTCATCGCGAATCTCGCCACGGTACTTGCCGACAAAATCCCTGTCGGACTGAATTTCACGGCCTCGAGCGAAGCGATGTCGAGCGCGATTCGTCTTAGCGAAATTGAGACGGTAATCAGCGCCGAGCAATTCCGCAGCCGTTTTCCGGGACTGCCCTGGCCTGGCAACGTTCTGCTGCTGGATCAACTGCTGCCGCGCTTGAAAAGGCAGATCCTGTTTTGGTGGTTCGTGGCGCTTGTCACGCCGGCTGGTCTACTCGCGCGCTGGCTCGGCCTTCCCAGTCGCGGCGATCACGCGGAAGCTGTCCTCCTTTTCACCAGTGGCAGCTCGGGCGAGCCGAAAGGCGTCGTACTTTCGCATCACAATGTGATCGGCAATGTCGCGCAATTCACCGTGATGCTGGACGCGGGACCGCGCGACAGCCTGCTCGCATCGCTGCCGTTTTTCCATTCCTTCGGCTGCACCGTCACGCTTTGGTACCCGCTGCTCGAAGGCACCCCGATCATCACTTACCCGAACCCGCTCGATGCCGCCACCAACGCAGCGCTCGTCGAAAAGTACGAGATCACGGTGATGCTCGCCACACCGACGTTTCTGCGCGGTTACTTGCGCAAAGCCGAGCCGCAACAACTCCGCTCGACCCGGCTCGTCATCGTCGGCGCGGAAAAAATGCCGCTCGATCTCGCGGAAAAATTTCAGCAGCGCTTCGGCAAATGCGTCTACGAAGGGTACGGGCTTACCGAGACGACGCCGGTGGTCTCGGTCAATTTACCTGATCCAATTCAGGAACGGTCGGATGTCATCGTGCAGCCGCTTCATCGCCTCGGCTCGGTCGGCAAGATGGCAGCGGGAATCGCCGCCGAGATTCGCGCGCCCGAAGACGATGAGCAAAAGCTAACGATTTACGACTCCGGAATGCTCTGGCTGCGTGGTCCGAACATTTTCGAAGGCTATCTGAATGATGCCAAGCGCACGGCGGAAGTACTGCGCGACCGCTGGCTCAAAACTGGCGACATTGGCAGGCTGGACGAAGACGGGTTCCTCTACATCGAAGGGCGGCTTTCGCGCTTTTCGAAAATCGGCGGCGAGATGGTGCCGCACGATGTGGTCGAGCAAAAAATCATCGCCGCGCTGGGACTGGAGGGCAGCGAACGCCGGATCGCCATTTGCAGCGTGGCGGATGAGAGCAAAGGTGAAGCGTTGCTTCTGCTCAGCTCGGAATCAATTGATACCGACGCGCTGCGGGCCGGCTTGCGCGAGATGGGCGTGCCCAATCTCTGGATCCCGAGACGCGTCGCCAGCGTCGATGCAATTCCTGTACTCGCTTCCGGCAAGCTCGATCTGAAGCGCTGCCAGGAGATTGCTCGCGCGAGCTGAACCTTCCCCAAAGGCGCGGAAAGAGTTGACATGAATGAACGTTCATTCATCTTGCTGCCCGCTCATGCCGCCGTTTGCCAATGGTTCCACCGATCGCCGCGCGCAGATTCTCTCTGCCGCGATGGTCTGCTTTGCCAAGTGCGGGTTTCACCAGACGAGCATGCACGATATCAGCGAACAGGCCGGGATCAGCGTGGGATTGATTTACCGGTACTTCGAAAGCAAGGATGCAGTGATCTCTGCCATGGTGGACGATCACAAGCGCGTTGTGCAGGAGCTGCTTAAGCGCGCTCGCCAGGCGCCTTCGCTGCTCGAGGCACTTGAGATTTTCTTTACCGCGCATTGCTGTGCCAATCAGCGCCAGATTCAATCGGCCTTTGTCGTCGATCTTTTCGCCGAAAGCTCTCGCAACCCGCGCGTCCGCCGTCTGGTTCGCGATGTACTCGACACGTTAATGGAGGGCGTGACGGACCTCATCGCGCACTCGGCGGAAACGCGCCGCTGCCGAAAAGGCATGAAGCCGCGCGAAATGGCCGAGCTTCTTTTCGCCGCGTTACGCGGAATGCTGATGCGCGACGTCGTTGACGCGGCCGCGGTAAGCGATGCTGCACGTAGGGAACGGCAGATTAAAATGTTGCGGCGGCTGTGGCCTTTGTTTTTTAGCAGCGAAGCAAACCGCGCTGCGAAGAAATCCCCGGTTGCGACTACACGATGATCATTGCCGTTACCGTACTCACCCTGGTGGCGCTGTTTTGCGCGTTGCTTTCGCTCTTATTCTTCCGCAGAAAGCATCCCCTCGCTGGCGCGATTTTTGGCGTACTTTGCCTGCTCTTTGCGCTCGCGGATGTGAAAGCGATGCAAATCAAAAAAATGGTTTCCACGCCTTTTCAGATGCCGCCGACTACCGTCTCGAGTGCCGTCGTGAAGGAAGAAGATTGGTCGCCTGTTTTGTCGGCCGTCGGCAGCATTTCTGCCGTGCAGGGCGCAATGGTATCCAGCGAGCTCGACGGGACGGTGGCGCAAATCAACTTCCAAAATGGCGGCGTAGCGAAAGCCGGCGATGTGCTTGTGCGGATGGACACATCATCTGAGGAAGCACAATTGCGCACGGCTGAGGCAGATCTCGAGCTTGCCCGCGCAAACCTGGATCGGGCGCGCGATCTCGCGCAGCGACGTGTGATCTCCAGCGCCGACCTGGACACCGCGCAATCAACTTTCAAGCAAAAACAAGGCGCAGTGGATAACATGCGGGCCATCATTGCGAAAAAGCAGGTGCGCGCGCCATTCGCCGGGCAGCTCGGCATTCGGCAGGTGAACGTCGGCCAGATGGTCAAATCGGGCCAGCAGGTGGTTTCGCTGCAAACGCTCGATCCCGTGTACTGCGATTTCGCACTTCCGCAGCAATATCTGCCGAAGTTGTCGCAAGGACTGGAAGTACACGTGCACACCGATGCCGTGCCGGGCCGCGTGTTCGACGGCAAATTAACCGCGATCAACTCCGCCGTTGACCAGGTTACGCGCAACGTGTCGGTGCAAGGCACACTCGAGAATCATGACGGCGCGCTGCGGCCTGGCATGTTCGCGAAAGTGGACGTCGTGCTGCCGGACAAACATCCGACGCTGGTGGTGCCGGGTACCGCCATTGCCTACGCCCCGTATGGCGACTCGGTTTACATCATCGAGAAAAAGAAAGATGAGAAGACAGGTAAAGACGAGCAGGTTTTGCGACAGGTTTTTGTGCGGGTGGGGCAGGCGCGCGGCGATTTCGTCGAGGTCACGCAGGGAGTAAAGGCAGGCGAGACTGTGGTGAGTACTGGCGTCTTTAAGTTGCGCAACGGCATGCCCGTGGTGATCAATAACGACCTTGCGCCGAACCCACAGCTGAATCCGAAACCGGCAGATACTTGATGCCAGGATGAAATCGTTCACCGACATTTTCATCAAACGCCCCGTGCTCGCGCTGGTCGTGAGCTTTGTCATTCTGATCGCCGGGTCCAAGGCGCTGCTGCCGATTCTGTTTCCGAGTCTGAGCCGCCTCGGCGGCTTAACCGTGAGACAGTACCCGCGCAGCGACATCGCGTCGATTACAGTCACCACGGTTTACGTCGGCGCGGACGCCGAGTTGGTGCAGGGCTTCATCACGACGCCGCTCGAGCGCGCCATCGCCGCGGCCGACGGCATTGATTACATCCAATCGTCCAGCGAGCAAAGTGTCTCGACGATCACGGCGCGCCTCAAGCTGAACTACGACGGCAACAAAGCGCTGGCCGACATCAGCACGCGCGTCGATGCCATCCGCAACAACCTGCCGCCGGAATCGCAGATTCCCGTGATCGCATTGAACTCGGCCGATTCGCAATTCGCGGCCTGCTATCTCAGCTTCACCTCGACAATTTTGCAGCCTAACGAAGTCACTGATTATCTCGTCAGGCTCGTTCAGCCGCGCCTCACTGCGATCGCGGGCGTGCAGAAAGCCGACATTCTCGGCGGCCGCACCTTTGCCATGCGCATCTGGATGAAACCGGAACGCATGGCCGCGCTCAACATTAGTCCCGCCGATGTGCGGAACGCGCTTTCAAAAAATAACTATCTCGCGGCCGTGGGCAGCACGAAAGGAGCGCTCCTCCAGGTCAATCTCACCGCCAATACCGACCTGCACACCACGGATGACTTCAAAAAATTAGTCGTGAAGGAGAGCAACGGAACACTCATCCGGCTCGGTGACATTGCCGACGTAGTACTCGGCGCGGAAGACTACGACACCGAGGTCCGCTTCTCAGGCAAGAAAGCCGTCTTCATGGGGGTGTGGGTTTTGCCAAACGCGAATTCGATCGACGTAATCAAGCGCGTCCGCACCGAGATGGAGCAAATCCAGAAGGAACTGCCCACCGGCATGACCGGTACGATCGCCTACGACTCGACCGCTTACATCAACGACGCCATCCACGAAGTAGTGAAGACATTGATCGACACGCTCGTGATCGTGATGATCGTCATCTTCCTCTTCCTCGGGTCGGTGCGTTCGGTGCTCGTGCCGATCGTCGCGATCCCAATTTCCCTCATCGGCGCGCTCTTCCTTATGCAGGCGTTCGGCTTCAGCCTCAACCTGCTTACGCTGCTCGCAATCGTGCTATCGGTCGGTCTCGTTGTCGATGACGCGATCGTTGTCGTGGAAAACGTCGAGCGTCATATGCGCGAAGGCATGTCGCGCATGAACGCCGCGCTAAAAGGTGCGCGTGAGCTGGTCGGCCCGATCATCGCGATGACGATCACGCTGGCTGCGGTTTACACCCCCATCGCGCTACAAGGTGGCTTGACGGGCGCGTTGTTCCGCGAGTTTGCGCTCACACTTGCGGGCGCGGTCACGATCTCCGGAATCGTCGCCCTGACACTTTCGCCAATGATGTCGGCCAATCTGCTGCGCGCGGGCCATTCGGAAAAGGGCTTCCCCGGATTCGTGAATCACACGTTTGATCGTTTCCGTGATTGGTATGGCGAGCATCTCGATCGTACTCTCGCAGCGCGCCCTGCGGTGTACGCCGTCTGGATTGGCCTCTCGATTCTCGCCGTTCTCTTCTACATCCAGTCGCCGAAGGAACAGGCGCCGGTGGAAGATCAGGGCGTCATCTTCGGCATCGTGACCGCGCCGGCGAATGCAACAATCGATGACACTATTCGCTACGCCGATGCAGCCGGTCGCGCCTTCCACAGCATCCCCGACACGCAATTCAGTTTCCAGATTACCAGCCCGAGCAGCGGCTTCGGCGGAATGGTTTTGAAACCGTGGGGCATCCGCAAGACGCCTACAGCCGCTTACATTCCGGTGATGCAGCAGAAGCTCGGCGCCATCGCGGGCATCCAGATGTTTCCCGTTATGCCCCCACCTTTGCCTGGCGGCGAGACGATGCCAGTCAGCTTCGTCATCGCTTCGACGGCTGACCAGAATCGCATCCTTGACCTGGCGAAAGACCTGCAAGCGAAAGCGATGAAGGCGGGCATGTTCCGCTTTTCCGACCTCGATACGAAGATCGACCAGCCGCAATCGCAGATCATCTTCGACCACGACAAGGTTGCATCGATGGGCCTTGACATGTCGCAGGTCGGCGCTGACCTCGCGGCGGCGATCGGCGGCAATTACGTCAACTGGTTCAACATCGCCGGCCGCAGCTACAAAGTAATTCCGCAGATCAAACGCGTCGATCGCCTCAATCCGGAGCAGCTTGAGAATATCTACGTCACTGGCCCGAACAATCAGCTCATCCCGCTGAGTACGATAGCGCACCTCGAAAACAAAACCGTCGCGCGCTCTCTGAACCGCATGCAGCAGTTGAACGCCGTCACCCTCACTGGTGTGCCGACACAATCGCTGGACACGGTACTTAAGTTCCTCGAGACCGAAGCGGCGAAAACGTTGCCCAAAGGTTACGTTATCGATTACACCGGCGAATCGCGTCAGCTCCGCACCGAAGGAAACAAATTCCTGCCGTCGTTCGCGCTCGCCGTCGTACTTATCTTCCTGGTACTCGCCGCGCAATTCAACAGCTTCCGCGATCCATTCATTATTTTGCTTGGTTCGGTTCCACTCGCCATGTTCGGCGCGTTACTTTTCACGTTCTTAAAAATGCCGTTTGGCAAATTCTGGACGGATCATTTCACCACCACGCTGAACATTTACTCGCAAGTCGGCCTCGTCACGCTGGTCGGCCTTGTCTCAAAGAATGGCATCCTCATTGTTGAATTCGCGAACAAGCTGCAGCTCACCGGACTCACGAAACTGGAAGCCGTCGCGCAAGCAGCACGCATTCGTTTGCGGCCAGTAATGATGACGACGGTCGCGACCGTTGCAGGTCACTTCCCGCTCACGCTCGTCACTGGCGCCGGCGCCGCAGCGCGAAATTCCATCGGTCTCGTACTCGTGGGCGGAATGACAATCGGCACGATCTTCACGCTCTTCATCGTGCCATCGCTCTACATGCTAATCGCGAGGGAGCATCACGAGAAACCGCTCAGCGAAGCTGCTGAGGGAGAAGGCGAAGAGCTGGAGCCGGCCTACGCCATGGCTGGCGGCGACCGCAACGGCTGGAAAAACGGTTGATCTGCGGTTCGCAGCGGAAGACCGCCTATTTCGGGAGCTCGACTTCGTGTCGCTCGATGCACACGGCGTAATGATCAGGCTCGATTTCTGGCCCGAATTTACGCGTGTAAACCTGGGTGAACTCGGCGCCGAAGAGCAGGATTTGCGACGAGTAGTAGATCCAAAGCAGGAGTGTAATGAGCGAGCTAGCAGCCCCGTAAGCTGAGCCTGCCGCGCCGCTGCCCAGGTAGAGGCCGAGCGCCCATTTGCCGATACCGAACAGAATCGCGGTGATGATCGAGCCGATCCAAACGTCACGCCAACGTACTTTTACGTCCGGCAAGTACTTGAACATGATTCCAAAGAGCAGGACGACGATGATCATGTCGAAGAAAACATAGATCGACGTGGCAAGAGTGATCCCGCCCGGGAGATGTGTCTGCACCCAGTGGCTGAAGCCCTTCAAGACCCCCTCAAGCACGAGAGAAACGAGTAGCAAAAACGAGACGCCGGCGACCATCGCGAACGACAAAATGCGGGTGCGCAAAAAGCCTTTCACGCCCAGCCCCGGCTTGGCTTTCACACCCCAGATCGTGTTCAACGCGTCCTGCAATTGCCCAAAAACGCCGCTGGCGCCGAAGATGGCTAGCGCAATGCCAATTACCGTCGCCCAAAAACTCTTGTTCGGTTGCGAAGCTTTCAAAGCGATTTCCTGCACGACGTCGATCGCGTTTTTGTCCAGGAAATAGCCCATCTGCTGTGTCATCCGCGTCCACGCGCCGGAGGGATCGTTGCGAAATAGCACGCCGATGATGGCGAGAAGGACAAGGATGAGCGGCGCGAGAGAAAAGACGGTGTAGTAGGCGAGAGCGGCGCCGAGCTGTGGCGCTTTGTCGTCGAGCCACTCGTTGAATGTTTGCGTAATGATTGGCCAGACACTCCTCCAGGTGAATTTCTCATTCATATTCAACCGGGAATCGATGCGCACCTCTGCCGCGGACTGCCATCGCTGCGGAATCGTGAGCGCACCTCTTAGCAGCGCCCATTGGCGGTACTTTCATGCTGCTGGGTTTAAGATACGCGTCACGCTCGTGCAGCCGGTTCGTTGAAACCCTGCGCGGCTGCCCAGCTGCGCCGCTAAACGCCGACCGGTGCCGGTCGTTTCGCCACGCGCTTTGGCCGCGCTTTTTTCTCTTCGAACTCGAAGCCTACTTTCCCGTTTTCCAGCTTCAGATAGGCCGAGAATGGCCGCCCTTTTTTCGAAATGAACCGTGGAAGCAAATCTGTTTTGCCCGTCGCGATCAGCTTCTGCGCCTGCTCCTTGGGAACATCGCGCTGGAGAATGGTTTTGCCCATGCGGAAAGTACAGGTCTTGGGCTGCGCAACAGCGTTCTCACAGGCGTACGCGCGCTCGAGCAAATAAACCTGCCCCCGCCCGCAAACGGGGCACAGACCGAGTGCCTCGTGTTTCGTCTTGTCGATTGTCTCCGCCGCGGCTCCGTTTTCACCAAAATCAAACTGCGGCTTTTTATCATCGCCAATGACAACGATCGCCTCGAACGGACGCCCCATTTTGCTGCGAAAACCTTGCAGCGGGCCGACGCGCCGTTTCGTTAGCAGCTCGTGTACTTCTTCCGGCTCGAACTGCCGTGAGGCCATTGTTTTCCACATCAGCCAATCGCAATTTCGGCAGCGAAACGTCTTGTAGTCTTCCTTGATTGGCCCACCGCCGCAATTCGGACATCTCGCCTCGATTGTCGCGTACTCACCTTCGATCGTTTCGCCCCGGAAATTGCGCACCTTCTCCACAATCTTGCGCGTCAGTCCCCGGATCTCTTCCATGAACTGCGGCCGATCAAGTTTCCCCTGCGCCATCTCCTTGAGCCGGAACTCCCACTCGCCAGTCAGCTCCGGCTTGCAAAGCACGTCCGTGTGCAGGTTGCGCAGAAGAGTGATAAGCGAAAGTCCCTTGGCCATGACAACGAGCTCTTTGCCCTTGCGCTCGATGTACCCGTCCAGGAGTAAACCTTCGATGATTTGTGCGCGTGTGGCCGGCGTGCCCAGGCCCCGCTCACTCATGGCCTCGCGCAAATCTTCGTCCTCAACGAGTTTGCCTGCACCTTCCATCGCCGAGAGTAGCGTAGCTTCAGTGAAACGCGCCGGCGGCTTGGTCTCGTTAGCTTTGATCTCAATCCCGAGTACGCGCGCAGTTTCGCCGGCGGAAATGGCAACCACGGCCTGCTCGTCAGCACCAGCGGCTTCGCGCCCGTAAACAGCGAGCCAGCCTGGGTCGACTATGATTTTGCCTTCGGTTTTAAACGGCTCACCCTCCACGCGCGTGATACGCGTCGTGACCTCAAACTGCGCTGGCGGATAAAACACCGCAATCGTGCGCCGTGCTACCATGTCGAAAATCTTGCGCTCAAATTCGTCCAGATGCGCAGCCGAGGCGCCCGTCGGAATAATGGCATGGTGATCACTCACCTTGCCATTGTTGAAGACACGCTTCGTCGGCTTGATCCACTCGTTCCGCAGCGCCTTTTTCGCATGCTCCGCCAAGACCGGATCGCTAAAGCTACTCATGACTTTGCGCACTTGCGCGAGATTATCCTCCGGCAGGTAACGCGAGTCCGTTCGCGGATAGGTGAGTACTTTGTGCTTTTCGTAAAGCGCCTGTGCCAGCTGCAAGGTGCGCCGCGCGCTCAGGCCGAAGCGGCCGTTCGCTTCGCGCTGAAGAGTCGTTAGATCATAGAGCAGCGGCGAAGCCTGCGTCGTCGGCTTCTTCTCCTCGGTAATAATTCCAATCCCGCCACTGCATTTGCTTTCGATTTCGGCCGCACGTTCGCGATCCCAGATTCGTTCAGCCCGAGCGTCTTCCTCGTCGCCTTTCCTGAAATTCTCGTCGAACCACCGACCCCGATAAGTACCTGCCGCCACCCCAAACTCCGCGTGTACTTCAAAGTACCCGCGCGGCTTAAACGCGCGGATCTTTTCCTCCCTCGCGGCGAGAATTGCGAGCGTCGGCGTCTGCACACGGCCGGCAGCCGTTTTCTGGAAACCACCGGTGCGCGAATTGAACGCGGTCAGCGCACGGGTGGCATTGATTCCGACCAGCCAATCACTTTCAGCACGGGACCGGGCCGCGTCCGCCAGCGGCTGCATCTCCTGCTCTGAGCGGAGTTGCTGGAATCCGGCCCGGATCGCGTCCGGCGTCATCGATTGCAACCAGAGCCGCTGCGTTGGCTTTTTGGTTCCTGTCCAACTAATGATGTTCCGGAAAATCAGCTCGCCTTCACGGCCGGCATCACAGGCATCAATGATCTCTGTCACGTCGGGGCGCTTAATCAGGCGCTTGAGTAGATTCAGCCGCGCCTTACTCTTCTCAATCGGGAGAAGATCAAAATGATCCGGTAAAACAGGAAGATTTTGGATATTCCATTTGCCCCGTTTTACTTCCGCACCTTCGGGAGGTGCCATCTCGACCAGGTGCCCTATCGCAGAAGAGATGATGTAATTGTCGTTCTCGAAGTACTCTTTCTCATCCCGAAACTTGCCCAACACCTTCGCGAGATCGCGGGCGACGCTGGGTTTTTCGGCTATGATCAGGGCCTTGGGCATGTTTCGAGCCTCGGAGTTTACACCGAAGCACGTGAAGCGCGAATCAGGCCAGCTTGACGAAAAACTTCCCGGGCAGCTGTTTCACCAGCCGCTTCAATTCCAGCCGCAAAAGCGTCGAGGAGATCGCCCCAGTCGGCAGATTGCACCGCGCCGCGATGGCGTCGATGGCTGTTTCGCTGGAATCAATCGCGTCGTAAACAACGCGCTCCGAAGTGCTAAGCTCCGGCAAGGGCCGAGCCGCCCTCGCGATCGGCTGCGCTTCCGGAAGCAGAATTTGCAGGTCATCGAGAACATCGGAAGCGTCCATCACCAGCTTCGCCCCTTGTTGGATGAGCCGGTTCGAGCCCATCGCACTCGGAGCGTTGATGTGTCCTGGCACAGCATAAACCGAACGGCCCTGCTCGACCGCCTGCGCGGCCGTGATCAACGCGCCGCTGTTCAGCCCGGCTTCCACCACCAGAATACCCTGGCTCCAGCCGCTGATGATCCGGTTGCGCATCGGAAACGTCTGCCGATCGGGCTCTACCTCCATCGAAAATTCGGAAACAATCGCGCCGTTGCCGCTGCGAATTTTGTCCGCCAGTGCCGCATTCTCGGGCGGGTAAAGCTTGCCCAAGCCGGACCCGATCACTGCAATCGTGCGACCTTTCGCGGCGATCGCACCCTGATGCGCCGCTGTATCGATCCCGCGTGCGAGGCCGCTGACAATCGTCAGACCGGCGTAGGCCAATTGATACGCCAGCTTCTTGGCCGATTCCGAGCCGTAGTGCGTGGTGCGCCGTGCGCCGATGATGCCGATGGCGTGCTGATCGCGCTGCTGCAAATCGCCCCAGACATAAAGTACAATCGGCGGCGCGTGAATCTCACGCAGCAAACGCGGGTACTCTGATGATCCGGCGGTGATCACCCGCGCACCGAACTGGCGAATGCGCTCGAGTTCGCCCGTGAGATCGACCGTCGATTCCCATTTGAGGATCTCTTCCGCGACGTCATTGCCGATTCCATCGATCGCCCGCAATTGGTCGCGCCGCGCTGTGAGCACATTCTCCGGCGCGCCAAAAACCTGAAGCAGGTTCCGCAGCCGTACTGGCCCCATCAACCGCAGCATATTCAGCGCGATACAAGCTTCAGTGGAGTTCATCGCGCCATTAATTTGTGCAGCTGCCGGGCGAAAGCCTTAAAGGACGAGAACACGCGGCGTATGCGACGCTGACTAAGACATCTGCTCGCGTTTTGAACATTTTCGCGGCGCGCGATGGCTATCTGTTCGTTCCGCTCTGGGTAGCAACGCCGGCAATGCGACTGCCCTTCAGTTACCGACCACATAGATGCCATACAAGAATCTGTAGTATGTCGGCACCGCGTAAGCCGCGAATTCTCCTAAAACGGAATCTCGTCGTCGTCCGGCTCAACCGGCACGGGCGTTTTCGGCGGCATGGCCGGCCGGCTTGGGCCACCTCGCGGTTGATCGCCTTCGTCGCTGCCGCCGCCCTGACGCGCTCCGAGCATCTGCATGTTTTCGCCGATGACTTTCAGCCGGCTCCGTTTTTGCCCGGATTGTTTGTCATCCCACGTATCGAGCTGGAGGCGTCCCTCGATGAAGATCGGGCGCCCCTTCTTCAGATATTCGCCTGCAATTTCTGCCGTGCGTCCCCAAAACGTGACGTCCACAAACGTGACTTCCTCACGGCGTTCACCATTCTCGAGCGTGTATTGCCTGTTGACGGCAATTCCCAGGTCAGCAACAGCGCTGCCTTTAGGCGTGTAACGTACTTCGGGGTCGCGAGTCAGATTGCCGAGCAGGATGACTTTATTAAAACTGGCCATGCTGCGCTTGTAGCGAAACTACTTCGTCGCCGCGAGTTTTTTCGAACTCTCCGCCGTTTGCCGGTTTGATTTCAGCCTCTGGTAATGCTGCCGGTACACTTCGGGATCGAGCTTAAACTTCGAGCGCAACTTCGTGATCAGTTGCGGGTCGGCCTCGAACACAAAGTTCACGTAGTACCCGCTATCCAGCTCACCGGCAGCGTAGGAGAACTGCCGCTTATCCATCTTCTGCACCTGCTCGATTTTCGCTCCTTCCTTCTCGAATTCTCCTTCGAGCCGGTCAACCACATCTTTGACCGTGTCATCTTTCCCTTGTGTGTTTAACACGAGCAGCGCTTCGTAACGATTCATCATTTCTCTTCGGTTTGTTCGCCCCGAGCAATCTCGGAGTTGAACGTGTTCATCGCGGAAACGAGCCCATTGTCAATCGCGCATTTCACTGCCTGTGCGCCTCGCTCGATCATGCGGCGCACCTGCTCTTTCTCTTTCTCGAAAAATGCGGAAAGCACGTAATCGACCGAGCCGTACTCTGGCGCCGCGCCAATCCCTAACCGCAAACGGGGCACGTACTCAGTCGCAAAATTGACGATCACCGATTCCAAGCCGTTGTGACCGGCGGCACCACCCTTCGGCCGAATGCGCAGCTTGCCGAGCGGCAGCGCGAAATCCTCCAGTACAACGAGAACTTCTTCGGGCGGAACCTTGTAAAAATCGGCAACTGCGGCCAGCGGTTCGCCGCTGAGATTCATAAACGTGAGCGGCTTGACCAGGAAAACGCCGGACACTTGCGCGAGCGCCGCGCCCCACTTTGCTTTTTGCTCGAAGATGGCGTTTTCGCTTTCTGCGAGAAAATCGACAACGTCGAACCCGACGTTATGGCGCGTCCCCGCGTACTTCGGACCGGGGTTACCCAGACCCGCTACCAGCCGAATTCGCGAATCATCCACTCACGAGCTCCGCGTGATGCCGTGGTTATTTTGATTTCGCCGGCGCAGTACCAGCTTTAGCCGCTCCACCCGCGGTCGCCGCACCCTCGGCTTCGGCCGGCTTCTTCTCCGTGATGACTTCCGGCGCCGCTGCTGCTTCGGTCGCCGCTGCCGGCTCTTCTTCCACCGTCGGCGCTAGTACCGAGAACACCGTCAGATCACCCTGTACGTTCGCCGACACGCCGTCCGGCAGCTTGATGTCGCGCACATGAATCGAGTCGCCGATATTCAGGTTTGAAACGTCCACACTGATTCTGTCGGGCAGATCACGGGGCAAACATTCGACCGTGAGCTCGCGCAGACTTTGCTCGAGCAACCCGCCGAAATTCTTCACGCCATTGGCTGTGCCGCTCGCCTCGATCGGAATGTCTGCTTCGATTTTCTCGTCCATCGAAACGGCGTGGAAATCGACATGCAATACTTCGCCGCCGACCGGCGAATGCTGCACCTCCTGCACCATCGCCATGCGCGTACTTCCCTCGCCTGCGATCTCCAGCTCCACGAGGATGTTTTCGCCTGAAGCGTGACTCAGCACCGTCGCCAGGTCGCGCCGGAATAACTGCACCGGCTGCGGTTTCTCCCGCCCACCGTACACAACTGCCGGCACGATGCCGCGCGCCTTAAGCTTGCGCACCGCGCCGCGCCCCGTCGCCTCACGTCGTTCCGCCGCCAGTTTAACTTGCTTCGCCATTTTTAACGCTCCTCGATTTCAAACAGCGACGAAACCGATTCATCATTATGAATGCGCTTCATGCCTTCTCCCAGAAGCTCCGAGACGCATTGCACCTGGATGGAAAAACCGTCGATCCGGCGCACCGGTGTGCTGTTCGTCGTAACTAGTTCCTTAATCTCGGATTTTTGCAACCGCGGCACCGCTACATCCACCAGCACGGCATGCGAAACCGCCGCGTAAATATCTTGTGCGCCATGCTCCTTCAGGATAGTCGCGGCTGAAGTAAGCGTCCCTGCCGTTTCGGTCAGATCATCGACAAGGAGAACATCGCTGTCTTCCACTTCGCCGATGACGTAGAGAGCTTTCGTATCGGTCGCACTCCGCCGCTGTTTCGCCACGATGGCTAAACCTGCGCCTAAAACCTGTGAGTACGCAGACGCCATCTTCAGCCCGCCCACATCGGGTGAAACCACCGTCGTCTTACGCTTGAGCTTGTCCCGCAAATATCGGATTAGCACCGGCATCGAATAAAGGTGGTCCACCGGAATATCGAAGAATCCCTGTACCTGCTGCGCGTGCAGATCCATCGTGAGTACGCGGTTCACGCCCGCCGCCACCAGCAGGTTGGCGATTAACTTGGCCGTGATTGGCACCCGCGGTTTATCTTTCCGGTCCTGGCGCGCATACCCGAAAAACGGAATCACTGCTGTGATCCGGTCCGCGCTCGCCCGCCGCGCCGCGTCCACCATGATGAGCAGCTCCATCAGGTGATCGTTCGTTGGAGGGCAGGTCGGCTGAATGATGAAAACGTCGCGCCCGCGGATGTTCTCCTCGATTCTCACGTAAGTCTCGCCGTCAGGGAACGCGCTCAACGTCGCTCGCCCGAGCGGCACTCCGATGAAGTCACAAATGCGTTGTGCCAGCTCGCGGTTGGCTGAGCCGCTGAACACTTTCATCTCGGGTTGGAGCGCAAACATGAGCGGCGAAGATTACGCGTGACAGACCGCTGTTTGCAACATTCGAGGTCGTTCTCCCGGATTCGGGCGAACGCCATCTCGGCATCGATTCGGTACTTAACGTAATTCGGCGCTGAAAATGCCTGAGCGGGCGGGGATTACGTGTTCGGTGGCGCCCAAGCCTGCCGGTATGGAAATTATGTAATTCCCGCCTCGCTGGTATAGCCTCTGCTCTCTTTCAACGCCAGATGATCCGCCGCTTTCCTCCGGCTCAGTGCGCTTTTACTCTCGTCGAAACCGCCGTCGCGATCGCGGTCCTCGGCATCGGTGTGGCCAGCACCATCGGCGCCCTCACCCAGATGAACTCCATCGCCGCAACCAGCCGGAACTACACAGGCGCCTACACCATCTTGATGAACCAGATCGACCTTTTCCAATCGGCCGCACCATTCAATCCGCAAAAAAATCAAATTCCAAAAGACAGCACAAACACTCCGGCGACCTACGACATGACGATCGGCACGCACGCAATTGGATACCAGAATCCAAGTACCGGAACTGTGACTGCCGCCTGGCCGATCTACCAGGACCCGAATACTGGCGTACTTGTCACCGGGGCGGTCACCACCACGGTTTCCCAGACGACAACTCCGAATACTTACCAGGCTGTGTTCAGCATCACTTACACTGACCGCGGGGGCACTCATACCTGGTCGATGACCACGATCCGCACTTCCGACTCATGAGGACTTCGCCCGCGCGGCGTGCATTCACACTGGTCGAATTAATGGTTACCATCGCGCTTTTTAGCGTGGTCGGTCTCATTCTATTCTCCCTTTTCTATACCGGCACGATCCTCGGAGCGAAAAACACGGCGGTGAATACGGCGCATCAGCAGGCGCGAAATGCCATGCTCAACATGCTTCAGGATATTCACTCGGCCGTCTCGCTCCCCGCGCTGACCGATGCGAATGGAAATGTCTATTCGTCTCCTCCTCCGAATGCCGCAGGAGTTTCATTTCAGAAATGGTCAAGCGGCCCGCACAAAATCAAAAGTGATGCGGCCGCGAACCAAAACCAGGTCGTCCTACAACTTACAACAGGAGCGAACAATCCTACGCCAGTGGCGGGGCAGCACCTCGTCATTCCAAGCTGGCAACTGGAAGCAGACATCCAAAGCGTCAGCGGCGGCACTGGCAGCTTCGTCGTGACGCTGCAAAACATTTACGGCCCAGCGCTAACTCCGCCGGTCAGCTATCCCGTTCAAAACCTTCCTCCCGTTTACACAGATAACAACGGCAAGCAATGGGCTGTCTACGGCACCGCAAGTACAGGCGGCGATATTACATGCTTCGTCACCAACCGTTACACTTACTACGTTTCAAACAACAACTTACTCTGCCAAATCAACGGTCAGCCGAACCCGAACGTCATTAGCTATAACGTCACCAGCAGCACGCCGTTCAGTATCCCGCAATCCGGTGCCAGTTATTACCGGGTCGGAATAAGTCTCTTTAACGCAAACCTGAACTATACGAACCGCAGCTTTCAATCAGTCAACGTTGTCCTCAACGGAAACGTACCACAACGTGCAGTACTCACGACTTATCAGTGAAACCGCGAATTTCTTCTGAGTCCGGCAGCACTCTCGCTGTCGTGATGCTGATTCTGTTCGTACTTACGGTTGTCGTCGGAGCTGCCGTTGACTACACCACAAGCATCCGCCGTAATGCCGCACGCAGCGCGACTTACCAGACCGCCGTGGCAGTGGGAGATGGCGCGCTGGACATCTTATTTTATAACTGGCGCAATACTTGTCGTAGCAGCGGAGTACCCACCACGAACACGTTCAGCGCAGTGCCGACTCCAACTCCGTTCCTGCTTCCCACGCCCACCCCGCCGGGAGGCTTCGTGAAACGCGGAACAGGCTACGATCCAAATAGTGACTCGGATTACGATCCCCGCTTCACTATTTCAAATTACAAGATCATCGCCGTCGATCCGGAGTACAACGCACTGGCGAATACCTCATCCACGCCAAAGCCGCAGCTGGGACAGATTAGTCAAACCGTCTCCTCAGTACCAGCCAGCTCCAACATTTCCGTGACTTACAACTACATTGCATCGGCCGATGTCACATTATCCGCTGTGGGACCGCAGGAAGTGAGTACAGGTCAACGCGCTGGCGGCAACGTCGTCGCCCACGTTCGCCGTGTCTTTCAGAAACAGCAGCTTTCGCCCTGGAACTGGGCAATCTTTTATGCCGATGACCTGGAAATTCATCCAGGGCCGAAATTCACTATCAGTGGGTGGGTCCACACCAACGCGAATCTCTATACTGCGCACAATACTCTCACCTTCTCGGACAAGGTCACCTATTCGGGAACCTGGAACCGCAATGGTGCCTTCATGCCGGGAGACGGATCTCACACCGGCGAGACTCCGCAGTCGCCTAACTACCCGTCGAACTTGCCGCCCACACAGATCGCAGCGCAGCAACCATTTGGTATCGATACTTCCATCTTCAACCCCAACGATAACAATCCTAACAACGACAGCTACCACGAGCTCATTGATCCGCCCATAACTCCAAGCAACAATCCTAACAGCCAGTACTATGACCCACTTATTGATGGCTCAGGTAATCCGATCCGTTACTATGACCAGGCGGGCAGCGGTCCCAACGATCCCGGCATTATCATTCAAGTGAGCGATAATCCGAGCTTAACTACACCGGGCTGGGATGGCGTCAGAGGTCATGACATCGTCAAACTCTATACGCCCAACGTGAACCAGTCCACAGGTGCCGTGACGCTTACGTCGGTGACGAGCGGGCCACTCTATAGCCTGTTTGCGACTCCGGGTGCGATCACGACCAATCAGAGTATCCAGGACAACCGCGAACAGGCGACGGTGCGCGTGGCTTCACTCGACGTCAGCAAAATCGTCACCGGCTCAGGTGCGAACCCGAACTACGGCATACCGAATGGCGCACAATACGGCCAATGGAACGGGAGTGGCAATGGTCCGGTTATCTACATGTACGATACGAGCGCGACCTCGTCCGCTCGCCGAGGCATTCGGGTCGTCAACGGGTCTCGCATCCCAACCAGCGGGTTGACCGTAGCGAGCCCAAATCCAGTCTATATCCAGGGCGATTTCAATACTGGTGGAACCGGGAGCGTCGTTCCATCAAATAATCCGGCAAACTTGAATCCCGATGGCACCTATCAAAATCCTTCTAATCCACCCAATCCACAGGTATCTGGTTACACCCGCGCGCCGTCCTCCGTCATCGCGGATGCTGTCAACATTCTCTCCAATAGCTGGCTCGATATTAACTCCGGTACTATGCCTGTAGCGTCACCCACGACGGTGAACACCGCGATTATTTCCGGTAATGTGGTAACGAATGCGAACGGGGATTCCGCCTACAGTGGCGGCGCCGAAAACTTTCCCCGGTTCCTGGAGAACTGGAGTAATAAGACGTTTTCGTACTATGGTTCGATGGTGGAATTATACCAAAGTCAGCAAGCGACGGGCGAGTGGGGCAAGGCAAACGTCTATTCACCGCCCGCGCGCCAATGGTTCTTCGATAACAACTTCAAGACGAATCCTCCTCCAGGGTCCGTCATGATCTATAACTACATCAAAGCCCGATGGTCCGTCTTTTAATAGCCATTAGCAGCGCTGCCATTTGGTCAG
>JAFASN010000012.1 GCA_019244415.1 Verrucomicrobiota bacterium
GTAGCCGTAAACTTCGGTGAAGACATCGGCGAAAATGTAAGTGAGCGGGAAAAGCAATTGCGCACCACTAATGCGCGGTATGTGGCCAAAGAGATGGATGAATGGGATGATGCAGATTTTTTGACCAACCAAGTTTGAGATGAGCAGGATGACGACAAAAATGTGAACGAGCAGATCGTAGTAACGGAACGAGCTGAGTCGCGTATCGCGTGCGGTCAGTCGGCGAATGGTGGAACCAGGCATGCCAGAGACAGGATTAACGAGATTGCCGGGATTGAGAAGGATTTCGAACAGTACTCGCAGGTTGGCGAGAGGCTGGAAACCTGTCGGGTTGATGAGGCGACATGCGTGGCGTTGTGTTGCTGCCTGACTTCCGCTGAATTTTGAGTTAGCTGACCAGCATGGATTCGCTGTGGTCACGTTTTGAAAAGTACTTCGTACGCTACGAAGAGGTCGGGTTCGGCGTGGACATTAGCCGGATGCGATTCGGCGACGAGTTCTTCGCCACGATGGAGCCAAAGGCGCGCAAAGCATTCGACGAAATGCGGCAACTCGAAGCTGGCGCGATCGCGAACACGACGGAGCAGCGCATGGTCGGCCATTACTGGCTTCGCGATGCGCAGCTTGCGCCGACGGCGGAATTGCGGGCGGAAATCGAGAAGACAAAGAGCCGGATCAAAGAGTTCGCGCGCGCGGTGCATGCCCGTGAGTACGGCGAGCTGCGGCACCTGTTGCTGATCGGTATCGGCGGGTCGGCGCTCGGACCGGAATTTGTCAGCGACGCGCTTGGAAGCACGAGCGACCCTATGGACCCCTTCTTCTTTGATAACACCGACCCTGATGGTTTCGATCGCGTGTGGCAGAAACTCGACGGTGTACTCAACCAGACGCTGGTGGTGGTGATCTCGAAATCTGGCGGCACCAAAGAAACGCGCAACGGTATGGTGGAAGCGGAAACGCATTTTCGGGGAAATGGAGTCGATTTCCCGAAGCACGCCGTCGCCGTGACGGGCGTCGGGAGCGAGCTCGATAAACACGCGGAAAAGTACGGGTGGCTGGAACGTTTTCCCATGCACGACTGGGTCGGCGGCCGCACGTCTATCATGAGCGCGGTCGGTTTGCTGCCGATGGCGCTGCAAGCATTCGATGTCGAAGAATTTCTTGCCGGCGCGGCGGCGATGGACCGGCTGACGCGCGATCAAGATGCTTTGAAGAACGCGGCGATGCTGCTGGCGCTGATGTGGTACTTCGCCGGTGACGGGCGCGCCGAAAAAGACATGGTGATCCTGCCATACAAGGATCGGCTGGCGCTTTTCAGCCGGTACTTGCAGCAACTGGTGATGGAATCGCTGGGTAAAGAGAAAGATCGCGACGGCAAAGTGGTGCACCAGGGAATCGCCGTTTACGGCAATAAAGGTTCGACTGATCAGCATGCGTACGTGCAGCAATTGCGTGATGGCGTGGCGAACTTCTTCGTCACGTTCATCGAGGTGGCGAAAGACCGGGAGACGCGGCCGGTCAAAGTGGAAAATGATTTTACCAGCGGCGATTACCTGCACGGTTTCCTGCGCGGCACACGCAAAGCGCTATATGAGAATGGGCGCGACTCGATCACCATCGAGATGCCGGAAGTGAATGCGTTTAATGTCGGCGCGCTGATTGCATTGTACGAGCGCGCTGTCGGTTTCTATGGTTCTCTCGTGAACGTAAACGCCTACGATCAGCCTGGAGTAGAAGCGGGAAAGAAAGCGGCAACGGAATTGCTGGAACTCCAGACAAAGGTGCGCGCGCAGCTGAACAATACGGCTCGAACAGCGGAGGAGATCGCTCAGAGTCTTGGCGCAGACACTGAAGCTGTGTACCACCTGCTGGAGCATCTGAGCGCAAACGACAACGTGCGCGTTGAGCGCGGCGCCACGGTGGCGCAAGACCGGTTCTCTATTTCATGATGTTGGACGGGAACGACAAGCAAAGCGCCGGTGAGCCGATCAAGTGGGAGAACTTCGCGAAGTTCGTCCGCCAACTTAGCCACGACTTGCGCAATCAATTAAATGCGGCCGAGCTCCAGGCAGCGTTAATCGGTGAGCTCGCGCGCGAGCCGGAGCTGAAGCCCGAACTGCTGCGTTTGCGGGAGCTCGTTTCAAAGCTCGGCGTAACATTGCAGCAGCTCTCCGCGAGCGTTGCGCCGCCGCGGCCTACATTGCTGCCGTATGGCGCGGCTGATTTCGTTAGCGACTTGCAGCAGTCAATGGCGCGAGATTTCCCGCAGCAATCATTCAAGTGGGAGGTGGAGGTCGATAGCGCGACGCTCAACATTGATCCGAGTTTAATCGGCTGGACGATGAAGGAGCTGGTTGATAACGCGGTGCGGCATGGCGCGACCGGCGAGATCGAAATGAAAGTGAGTACGCAGGGCAGCGAGCTGATCTGTTCGATAGTGGAGAAGAAGGCCAACGCGGTTGACCCGAAGCAATGGCGTGATCTGCTCGCGAAAGTGGCGCATGGCCATTACGGGCTGGGATTGCGGCGGGCACGCGAGATCATTGCCGCGCATGGTGGCACGCTGACGAGCGAATTTGATCCGGCTTCTTCCACTTTGACGAGCAGGATCGTTCTCCCCTGCTCTTCCGCCGCCACGCAGAGCGCCGGCTAGAACAAATCGAACGGATCTGATACCATCCGCCCCTTCCTTGTGAAGACGATTGCTTCCGCGCACCGCATTCTCGTCATCGATGACGAACGGCCGATCCTAATGACGCTCGAAGCGCTGCTTGGGCGGCACGGCTACCAGACCGACACGGCGGCCACGGCGAACCTCGGGCTACGCGCGATGAAACACAATCCGGCCGGGCTCGTACTCCTTGATCTGCAATTACCCGATGCTGACGGCCTGGAAACATTGGATCTAATCAAGCGCGATTTCCCGGATACGCAGGTGATCATCCTCACCGCGCATGATTCGCTGAACAACGCGATCGAATCGATCAAGCGCGGAGCGTTTCACTTCATTAGCAAACCGTATGCGCCGGAGGAATTGCTCAGTCTGGCGGAGAAAGCGCTGGAGAAACGTTCCCTTTTGCATGAGACGCAGGCGTTGCGGGAAAAGGCGAAGGAACTGGAGAAGCGTCTTGAGCAGGCGCAGACGCGGCTTGCGCCCGTGTTCAAGAGCAAAGTCATGCAGGAGATGCTGGAGCTGATCAGTGCCATGGCGCCCTCGGACGCAAATGTGCTCATCACCGGTGAAAGCGGAGTAGGCAAGGAAGTGGTAGCTAACGAGATTCATTCCAAGAGCCGCCGGGCGGGGAAGCCGCTGGTGAAACTAAACTGCGCGGCCTTTCCGCAGACGATGATTGAGGGAGAGCTTTTCGGATACATGAAAGGGGCGTTCACAGGGGCGATGAATGATTTCCCCGGGATGATCGCGGAGGCGAGCGGCGGGACGTTGTTCCTGGACGAAATCTCAGAGATGCCGCCGGAATTGCAGACGCGATTTTTGCGCGTGCTTCAGGAGCGTGAGTACCGCCCGCTTGGCAGTACTCGGACGCTAAAGGCCGATTTCCGCGTCATCACCGCGACGAACCGGCGCGTGGCCGAAGCTTTGCGCGAGGGAAGACTACGTTCCGACTTGTACTATCGGATTAATACCTTTCAGATCGAAGTACCGCCATTGCGCGAGAGAAAGGAAGATATTGCGCCGCTCGTTGCGACGTTTGTGCAGCGCTTCGCGGCGCAGCTCGGGAAAGAAGAGCCGACGATTACACCCGAGGCGTTCCAGAAACTGCTGGAGTATTCCTGGCCAGGCAACGTGCGCGAGTTGCAAAACGCAATTGAGTACGCGGTGGTGCTGGCACGCCATGGCGCGATCGGGCCCAAGGAACTGCCGGCGGAAATTCAACTGCCGCCCGCGTTACAAAATGGACGCGCCACGGCGAAGCGAAGTGGCGTAGCAAGCCTGGACGCGGTGGAAAAGGAAGCGATCTTGCAGGCCCTGACGCAGACTCACGGCAACAAAAAGAAAGCCGCCGAGTTACTCGGGATTCAGCGGCCGACGCTGTATAACAAGATCAAGCGTTACGCCATCCAGCTTTAGGGGCGAGTACTTCCGGGCAGGGCAAATGCGCGTAAGCTGACGAGTGCCCTCGCAAGTCGAGCAAATTCTCGCGAATGCCGAGCGCCAGCTCGCCGCCGCCGGCGCGCGGCAACCGCGTGATGTGCTTCCGGTTTACCAGGAATTCCTAAAAATCGAGGAGCACCGTTTGCGTTTGTGCCAGGAGGCAGGCGAGGGCGGACGCGAAGTGTGTGGCCGCCGCGCTGACGTCATCGACATTCTGCTGCGGCACGTGTTCGCGGCGGCAAACAACGGACAAGCAGCGCCTGCGCTGGGGCTCATCGCGCTGGGTGGGTACGGGCGGCACGAGCTTAATCCGTTCAGTGATGTGGACGTGATGTTTCTGCACGACCAGGGTCAGATGTCGGCGGCGACCACTCACGTTATCGAACAAGTTCTGTACTTCCTGTGGGACATCGGATTCAAGGTTGGCCATTCCACACGCACGGTGCGCGAAGCGATCGCCGCGGCCGAGGACGACATGTTGACGAAGACGGCGATGCTGGAATCGCGCCTTGTGGCAGGCGATCGCGAGCTGGCGCAGAAATTCCGTGCGCAATTTCGCGCGCGTTGTGTCGCCGGCCACGAGCGTGAGTACATCAATCGGCGTATGCGCGACCAGCAGGCGCGGCACGCGAAGTACGGCAACAGCGTTTACCTCCAGGAACCCAATTTGAAGAACGGCTGCGGCGGATTACGCGACTACCAGAACCTGCTGTGGATCACTTTTTTCAAGGAAGGACATCTCACCACCACCCATCTTGTAGGCAAAGACTGGCTAAGTGAGCCTGACCGGAAACGCATCGAAGCAGCTTACGATTTCCTACTGCGCGTCCGTACTGAACTTCATTACCTGAACAACCGCGCGACTGACGTGCTGCACCTGAACATGCAGGAACCGATGGCGGAACGGCTCGGCTATCCGCGCCAGCGCGGATTGCTCCGGAGCGAGGCGTTCATGAAAGATGTTTACGGCCATGCGCGAAATATTTTTCGGGTGACGGAGCGAATCACCGAGCAGTTCGCCAGCGGCTATTCATCGGCAAGAACGCGTTCGCTTTTCTCGTTTCTGCCGCGCGCGAAACGCGCTCTCGAAAAAGTGGGAGCGTTTGTAATTGAGGACGGTCAGCTCGATGTGCGCGAGCGTGACCTGTTCACGAAAGAGCCGTGGCAGATGATGCGCGCGATCGAGCTGGCACAGGAGAGAAGGATCGAGCCTGGCCCGCGGCTTGCCGATACGTTCACGCGCGAGCTGTATGTGGTGACACAAACGTTTCGCTATGCCAAAGCTCCGCGGGAGATTTTTCGCCGAATTCTCTCGCGCAAAGGAGAAGTCTCGCGCGCGCTGCGCCTCATGCACCGGCTCGATTTTCTTGGGCAATACATTCCCGAATTCGGGCAGCTCACCTGCCTGGTGCAGCACGAGTTTTTCCACCGTTACACGGCGGATGAGCACACGCTGGTGTGCATCGATAAACTCGATGCGCTGCTTACGACTACCGACCCGAAGCTGGCTGAGTACCGCAAGCTGCTCGAGAGCTTCGATGCGCCCTTTGTGCTGTACCTCGCCCTGCTGCTGCACGACACCGGCAAAGCGGTCGGCGCGCGGCCGCACTCAGAGGCGAGCGCTGTCTTCGCACAACGCGTGGCACGCCGGTTTCAGCTTCCACCCGAAGAGCGCAAGATGCTGATTCTGCTGGTGGACCATCACGTCACGATGTCGAACGTGGCGCAACGGCGAAACATTGACGACCCGAACACGATCGCGGAGTTCGCCGCTAATGTGAAAAACCAGCGCAATCTTGACGCCTTGATGCTGCTCACTCTCGCCGATGGTCAAGGCACGAGCGACGACCGCTGGTCGGATTGGAAGGAAACTCTTGTCTGGCAGCTCTACCATGCGACTACGCAGTACCTTGCTGACCGGCAGGCATTCTATCAGCGCGTCGAGACCATGCGGCGAGCGCGCGAGTTGTCGGTGAAAGAACGGTTGGGAGCGGATTACGCGGAGGAGATCGAGGCGCACTTCGAGTACATGCCGGATCATTACTTTCGCGTGTTCGGCGTGCGCCAGATCGTGAACCACGTGCAATGGTTCAGGCGCTTCTACGAGGCGAGCTGTATTGGCCCTGCGCCACTTGCGCCAGTCATCAGCTGGGAGCCATTGCCTGAGAAGGGTCACACGGTACTCACGTTGTGCACTTGGGACCGGCAGCAACTGCTGTCGAAAATCGCCGGCGCGATCTCGTTAGTTCCGCTCAACATTCTCAGCGCCGACATTTTCACGCGCGGCGATAATGTTGCGCTGGACGTCTTTCGCATCAGTGATTTGCGCGGCCGCGCGGTGACAAGTGAGAACGACATGGCATTGATCGAATCGACGCTCGCCAGGACTCTCGGCATCGAAGCACTCGACCTCAGTGAGCCGCTCGCGCAGGCGCGAAACAAAAGCCGGCGGCCCGCCGCAGCCGAGTTGGAGTTTCCGTTTACGCTGAGCATCGACAACGAAGCCGACCCGCATTTTACGCTAGTGGAAATACAGGCCCCGGACCGGATCGGATTGCTGCACGACCTGCTGCAATGCTTCAGTCGCAACGAGATCGACATCGCGCTTTCGCGGATCAGCACGGAAAGCGGCGCGGCGATCGACACCTTCTACATCACGGACCGACACACGCGCGGGAAAATCGTCCATAAAGAGCGCATCGCGGCTCTGCACGCGGAGCTGCATCGCGCAGCGGCTTGACGAGTTTGCGAGGGTCGTTGACCGCCGCTAAAGATGAACGCCATGAACGTACTCATTCTCGCGGCCGGTTACGCGACGCGGCTTTATCCTCTGACGCTGAACAAGGCTAAACCTCTGCTCGAGGTCGCCGGCAAGCCGATGATCGCGTGGGTGGTCGATAACCTGCGTGGCGTAGAAGGAATTGAGACGATCTACATCGTGACGAATGCCAAGTTCGTCGCTGATTTCCAGTCGTGGGCGAACGACTACGCGACGTCTCATCACAATTTCCACTTCAAGATCGTGAACGACGGCTCGACGACAGACGACGATAAACTCGGCGCTATTGGCGACATCAATCTCGTACTCACACGTGAGCAGATCGCCGGCACGGATTTGGTCATCGTCGCGGGCGACAATCTTTTTAGTGAGCCGCTGACCGACTTTGTGAAACACGCCCGCGGCAGTGAAGCCGCCGTCGCGGTCTACGACGTCGGCGACCTCGAACAGATCCGGAAGTACAACAACCTCGAGCTCGACAGCAATGGCATCATCACCGGCTTTGAGGAGAAACCGAAGGACCCAAAAAGTACGCTGACGGCGATCGCGCTGTACTACTATCGGCCGAGCGTACTCTCGTTGCTCACGACTTACATCGCGGCCGGCAACAATCCTGACCAGCCCGGCCGTTTCATCCAGTGGCTTTACCCGCGTAAGCCAGTGAAAACGGTGAAGATTTCGGGTATTTGGTTTGATGTTGGCAGCAAGGAAACGTTGGAAGAGGCGAATAGGGTGTTCGCCCAGTTTGCACAGCAGCGCGCGTAGCTAGTACGCGCGGCGCACTCGATCATACCCTTCTGCGGACGGCCTGGCAGTCCGCCCCTACCGCAGGCGGCCTTCGTCAAACTCGATCAGGTCGAAGTACGTGCGGATGTCTTTGCGTCCGGCGCCGCCCGCTTCTTTCAGGAAATGATTGAAGCGTGCGCGCTTGGCGGCTGTATCGGGGTGACGCGAGATCATTTCCTCATTCCAATGCTCGATATCTTCGGGTGAATGTTTGGCCGCGTTTTGCTCGACCCAGCTTAGGATTTCTGCGTCATCGTCGAAACGATTGGCGATTTCCTCGAACTGATCGCCATCAAGTTTGAGGAATGCCAGCAGATGCTTATCGAAGCCGACGGTTTTGTAGTTGTAACCGTTGAGCAGACCTTTGCGGTGCAGGCGCGCTTTATCGATCAGGCGCGGCAAGTGGACGAAACCGCCGAGCTTCTCGTAGGGACTGCGCGGTCGCAGTTTCTGCATTCGCCCTTTTACGTGGCAGGAAGCGCTTGGGCAAGCGGAACGGGCGCGACTTTCTTTTCCGCGGGCGCTTCGGCCGGCAGCAACTCCGCCTGCTGGAGCTGAGCTTTGCCGATGACGAGCGAGCCTGAAAACGCGCCGCCTTTTTCCACATTGATCGCCTTGGCGGTGACGTTCCCCTCGAGAACTCCGTGCTTGCGAATCGTCACGCAACCTTCGGCGATGATCTCGCCTGACATGCGCCCGCGTACTTCGATGTTACCGACGCGCACGCGGCGGAAGAACTGCACATCGCGCCGCTTTTCGATGACCATCTCCTGCGCGAAAAGCCGCGCCGGACATTTGCCGGAAAAATCGATGATGGCGCGCTCTGAAGCGTGCAAATTTCCGCGCAACCGGCCTTCCACGATGGCGCGCCGGCAGCGCACACTGCTGCTGCTGAGATCACCTTTGCTGGTGATGTGTACGTCTCCCGTGGTGCGAATGGAGCGGCTGAAAGTCGTGCTCACTTTGTAATCGCGCATGTCGATATGCGCACTGCACCCGGGGCAAATGGTTGAGCTTGCCGCGCCGCTGACTTCCTGCTTTCGCTTACACTCAAAGCACTCGACCACGGTGCTGCGATTCGGCTTCCAGAAACTATCAAGCCGCCGCATGAGCGAGGGCACAGTCTGCTGGAGCGCCTCGACATGGGAGGTTGGCTTCGCTCCGCCCTGCGGCACCGAACCGGTGCGTTCCGGGACAGAGCTCTGCCGCGGAACGACCGCAGGCCGGCGCCGTGGCTCGGAGGGCGAGAAATGCGCGCCGCACTGCCGGCACATCGTCGTTTTCGCCGCAGCGTACTCCTGCTGTTTAAAGCCGCAGTGTGGACACTCCACACTGACCTTAACAGGCGCATTTGCCACAGCCCGTCCTGCTACAGGCTGAGATTAGCCGCGGCCAAATGCCGCTGTCTTGACCGGCTCATCGTGCCGCAGCACTTCGGGCCGTGTGTGCCCGGGCTTGTTCGCGTTCGAGTTTCCGCTGAGCGCGGCGCCGGAACTGGTCACTTCAGATTTGCCGATGAAAGTGGCGCCTTCTTCGATGACGAGGCGAGCAGCTTTCAGATCACCCTGTAATGTGCAACGCGACTTCAGCTCGCACCGCTCAGCCACCGTGATGTTGCCATGTACTTTACCATAAACGGTGATCGATTTGGTCTTCACTTCGCCGCGAATATCGGCGTTCTCACCGATGGTGAGTACACCATCGGAATTGATTTCGCCTTCCACTTTGCCGTCGATGAGCAGCTCCTTCTGGAATTTGATCGAGCCTTTAATTTCGACGTCGCTCGAAAGTACGTCTTTGCCACTGTGTTCTGCCATAGGTTTTGGGTAATCGGTTAACGTTGTTCTTGTTGGTTCTTCGCGTTGGACGGGTCGGGGCTGTTCTACCCGCGCCGGTTCCGGCCTGGCATGCTCCACCTCCGTGTTCGCGTTCTGCGACCCTTCGCCGACCGACGTCATCGGCTTCTGCGGGATAAATTTTTTCAGCACGCGGCAGTATGGTAATCCCCACCCTCCATGTCAACGGATAGCTGCGTTTCGCGCCCAGTTTTCCGCTCATTTTTTGACCCGATAGAGCTTGAATCGCGCCGTTTGGGCGACCAACTGCAAAAAAGCCGGTGCGCGACTGGGATGACGATCCAGTACGTAGCACATCGCATCGGGCGAGACAGGCTCGTCGAGAATGGCAGAGCTGTTGGCGGCGAGCCGATCGGCATCATAGCTCACGATCCACTGCACGCGGCGCCGCACGCAAATTTCGCTCGCATTTTGTGGTTTAGTTGTCGCGTAAAATCTGGCTGAATCTACTGTGCCGGCGATTGTTTCGTGTGAACTGCCTGACACGCCCGGCTCGTTTGACCAGTAGCTTATCGCTGGCGAAAACCACCACGGGGCCAGAAATGCGCCATCGACTTCGGCGCTGAGCGCGCGCAGTTCTTGCCCTTCTCGAACCCCGTCAACTCCGTGATCAATCGAGCGGTCCCAAGCCTGCGCTACCGGCCAAAGCGAGACGAAGAAAAGCGCAATGCCGAGGTGCCGGTTCGGAATGGATTGCAAAAGCGCAGGCGCAACAAGCGCAAAGAACAAAACGAAGAAGTAACTCCACCGCGCCTGCGTGATTGTCAGCGCAAAAGTGACGAGGAGGAGCACGAGCAGAAACGCAGGCGCATTTCGTTTCCAGAACAGAATCGGCGTCAGCAAAACAAGCCAGCCGCACCATTCAAACCAGAGCGTACTTGGAATGCGGACGCGGTGAAGCTCTCCCACCGTAGCGCCCCAGTTCTGCAACGCCCACGCTAGCCGCGGGTCGGGCCATGCTGGCGCTCTTCGCTCGACTACGATGGCGACGAGTAGTACAGCCGCGAAGACAATCCATTTCAGCCAATCCGTGGAATCGCGCCGCGGCCCTCGCCAGAAATATTTCGCGCCGTGAACGGCCATGACAGTGCCCATTACAAGCAGCGGCTCATAAAGCGACACCCAGAGCGCTATCGCCCATGCTGCTCCGGCCGTGAAACTCCACGCGGGTGATGGTTCACTTAGCAAAATCCAGTCGGCGCAAACGGCTACTGCGATCAATGCGATGAGAAGCGATTGATGGTCAGGCCGGCCCAGCGCAGTTCCATGCGCGAGAATGGGTGAGACTCCGTAGATGATCAGCGCAGCGAAGCGGAAACGAAGACGAATCCGGCGCGTCCACCAGCAAAGAAAAATTCCGAGTACAACCGCGATGAGGGGCGAAACGAATGCGCCGGCGAGATCGAGCGCACGATCTGAAAACGGGCTGAGTACGGCCGCGAGCGCCACGATCAGGTAATCGAAGGGCGCAGTTGCATGGGGCGAAATGCCGTCGGGAAAGTTCTCAAAATCGTGGTGCCGAATGATCGTGCCCGGATGCTCGAGGCAGATGCGCGCCCGCGTCATGCGCGAGTAACAATCCGCATCGACAAAATAAATGTTCCCGTCACCGCCGAAGACATCGCGGTAATTCGCGCAACGCGTGACGAGCACGAGCGCGCTGATTAGAAGGATTTCGCCTGCGAAAAGAATGCGCTGTCGCACTTCCGCTCTTCAGAAGTGGCGCCGTGCGAACTCGCGACCGGAGCCAGATTTCAGGTAACGCTCGAATTTTCGCGCTCTCGCTTCATCACTGGACGCGATGGCTGTCTCGATTCTCCATGGCTGGTGCGCTGAAGTGTGCGCGCACTTGCCTCGATTGTGTTCCGCCAACCGCTCCCTCAAGTCACGCGTCGAACCCGTGTAGTGGCATAGTGTCATGGGCTTCATTTACGCGAATGTAGACATAAACGAACGTGTTCATCGGCTGGCATGCCAAGCCGTAGTCTTTGCCGTGCCGGGAGGAAAGCTTGATTTCAGCCCGCCTTCACTTCGTTCCGGGCAGCTTCGCCTTTTGCTGCGCGGCAAAGCGAAGGCTGGGCCCGCCTGGATTCGAACCAGGGACCAAGGGATTATGAGTCCCCTGCTCTAACCGCTGAGCTACAGGCCCGTTTTGCTGAATGGAAAGAATACCGCGTTTGCTACCGCGACCAACCCCGAATACTTTCGGGGCTGCTCTAACCGCTGAGCTACAGGCCCGCGTTGCTGATAGGGAGATTATCGCGATTAGGGGCAAACGAAACGCTGCATCTAAGAACGGAACTCCAGCTCAGGCGCGTACTATAGCATCTTTAATTCGCGCAAGTCTTCGCGCGGCTCGTCGAAACTACAGCTGCCGAATGAGGTGATGAATGCGCGCTGCTTTGCGATGGCGGCCACGCCCATCTGAAAGTCGCGCCAGTGGAAGCTCTCATCGGTAAAGCGGAACGCGCCGGCATCTTCATCTTCGAGCATCGCCGTACTTTGCTCTTCGTCCCACTTCTGTTCGCGCGCGAAAAGCCCGGCGCCGAGCACATTTAAGAACCCGTGCATGGTTGTCTTCACTTCTTCGCGAAACATGCGCACGGGATGATGCAATCCGGCGGTGAATTTCACCGGCACGTTGTACTTTGCTGCCGTGACGAGGACGCGCGCGATCTGCCGCGAAGTGGGAAATGCGTCCGCCGTCACACCGCCGGTGCGCAGTTTAAACCCGAGCGGCTGCGCGCCCGACGAGCCCTGGCTTGCGGCGAGCATCTCGATTGTTCGCGGCGCGTCATCCGGCGCTGCTTCCCAAAAGGTGCGCAGCGGAAGTGTACTCACAGCAGTAACACCGGCCGGCAACGGCATTTCGAGTTGCTCGATTTGCACAACGTCTCTGGCGTCTGCACGTAATTGGCGCACACCTTTGCTGATGTTCTTTAACTCTTCGGCGTAATCGATCGCGTTGATTGTTCTGGGACCAAGTGCGGAAAGCCGGAGCGGTTTTTCGCTGCTGAATTGCGAAACCAGCCATGCGGCATCGCCAAACTTCGCGATGGGGAGGACAAAGGTGGAGAGCATCCACGCATCCTCACTGTCGAGATAAGCGCGGTAGTTTTTTAGTGCCGGCTCAAGTTGAAGCGAGGCGGGCGGGAACAGTCCGGCGTAGTCGATCGATCTGGCCATGAAGGCGCGCAATGCCGGCGAAACATTCATCTCGTTAGTAGGCGCGGAGAGATCGAACACTCCGCGGTGAGTTTGCCCTCTGGCGGAATTATCTGGATGCCGAGCTTGTCTTCAAACGCCCGTTGCTCGTGCGCATCCGTAAGACCCCAGCAAGGCTCGATGCAAAGAAATGGTCCGCCATTCGACCAAAGCGTGAGGTATGGTGCGCTGCCGCTGTTAACCGTAACCGCGCGCTCACTCTCTCGATCTTCAAAGACAAACTCGCGCGACTCGAGGTGAACTAATTCCAGAATAAACGAGCCCGGCAGTTCCTCGCGCTTGAACGGCATCGGGCCGCCGGCAAATTCGATATCCTGCGTCTCGCCCGAAAGATAATTGCCGGGCGAAAAATAGCGGCGATACACGCCGGCCGGCATGTTGAGTACAAAGCTTTCGAATGAATGCGCACCGAATCCGGGATGAATGCCAAAGCCGACATGCGCCGACAACTGCGGCTCATGGTTAATGAACGAAAATTTGACCTGCACGGCTGCGTCATCGCCGACGTGTTCTTTGTCATGCGGAGGCGAACGAAGCGAAGTTGACGGATCCCGCGGCGTTCCCTTTAAGCTTGTACTATGGGATTCCTCGGCTTCGCTCGGCATGACTGAGTCGAGCGAGTACGTGAGCTCAAGGCTTACATTCAGCGGGTACTCCGTCGGCGAAAAATCTTCCGGCGTAATGCGCAATGTGATCGCGCCATCGCGCTGATCGGCCAGGTGCCAGGTTTTGCTGCGTGCAAAACTGTGCGTGCCTCCGCGAATCTCGTGTCCACGGTAAAAGGATCGCTGATCTTTTAATCGGTGCAGGTAATAACCCATGATCGTGGCGTGATTGGCCCACCCACTCTCCGGCGCAACGAGATCGTTGTCGCGATGCAAAAAGCCGATCCATTCACCGGCGGAGTTGCGGCGTTCAATGCTGATCAGCTCCGCGCCGAGACGCGAAACACCGATGCGCAAACCTGCCTCGAGGTTCTCCAGCCAATTGATAGTACGGCCGCTGCGCGTTTCTTCGCGAGAAAAAAAGGTCATTGAGTACGAACGCAAGCCGAACGCTTGCGCGACGTCACGGGAAAAGGCCGCGCGTGGCTTTCGCTTTCATCACGCGCTCAACGCCGATGGCCATCGCGGCCATGCGATGCGAGATTTTGTGGGCTTTGGCGCGGCGAATCACCTGCGTGAATGAGTGCTCCATGATGCGGAAAAGTTTGTCGGTGACTTCCGTCTCCGTCCACATGAATGCCTGTAAGCCCTGCACCCATTCAAAGTACGAAACGATCACACCGCCGGCATTGCACAAGATATCGGGAATGACAAAGATCTCGTCCCAGCGTTTGTCCAGAATCTTGTCCGCCTCGGGAGTGGTGGGCCCGTTCGCGCCCTCAGCCAGAATCCGGCACTGCAATCTGCCCGCATTCTTCTCCGTGATCACGCGATCGACGGCGCATGGTGCGAGTACGTCGCATTTTTGCACGAGCAACTCTTTCGGGTCGATGCGGTCAGCTTCATGGAAGCCGCGCAGGTTGCCCTTTTTGCCGACGTGCTGCTCTGCCGCTTTCATGTCGATGCCCGCGGGATTATAAATGGCCGCGTAGGCATCACTGATGCCGACGATTTTCACGCCCGTTTTTAGCGCCAGCGATAACGCTGCCACGGAACCAACGTTGCCAAATCCCTGCACGATCGCGGTGCAATTTTCCGGATCCATTTTCAGCAAATCCATCGCGCGCTCGATCAGGTAAACAACGCCGCGGCCGGTCGCTTCCCGCCGTCCTTCGGTGCCGCCGATGGAGACAGGCTTGCCGGTCACGATCTCGCTCACGGAGTAGCCCTGGTAAACCGAGTACGTATCCATGAACCACGCCATGACTTGCTCGTTCGTGCCCATGTCCGGTCCCATGATGTCGGTATGCGGGCCGACGAACGGAATCATTTCCTGCATGTAACGGCGCGAGACCGCTTCCAGCTCGTTACGTGAAAGCTTAGTCGGATCACAAGCGATCCCGCCTTTCGCGCCGCCGTAGGGCAAACCGGCGAGCGCGCATTTCCAGCTCATCCACATGGCGAGCGCGGCGGTTTCGCCCATGGAAAGGTCCGGCGCGAATCGCGTGCCGCCTTTCGTTGGCCCCAGGGTGAGGTGATGCTGCACACGGTAACCTTGGAAAGTCTGAGTACTGCCATCATCCATATGGACCGGTAAGGTCACGGCCACCGCCCGCTTCGGCAGCATCAGCCGCTCGCGGTGGTTCTGGTCAATGTGAAGATAATCGGCGATGACGCGGAATTGCTCGCATGCCATGCGAAAAACGACGTCGTCATAAATGCTGAGCGCAGAACTCATGAGATAGAGGACGCGAGAACCGCGCCGAAAGCTCGTATTTCCGGTGTGGAAGCTGTTGTGTCAAACGCCGCCTGCAAGACCGTAATCTCTCTGATCTTTACATCGCAGCGGTGTCACCCAAGTTGAGACGATGAAGCACGGGAGGCGCCCTCACATAGAAACCATCGCTGTTCACGCGGGACAGGAAATCGAGGCGGGAACTGGCGCAGTAACGCCGCCGATTTATCTCTCCACCACCTTCGAGCGCGACGTGGAGGGGACGTATTCGCGCGGGTTCATGTACTCGCGTAATGACAACCCGAACCGGCAGGCGCTCGAACGCGGCGTTGCCACGCTGGAGGGCGGCGAAGCGGCCGCGGCATTCGGCAGCGGCATGGCGGCAGGAATGGCAATATTCCAGGCGCTGAACGCGGCCGACCATGTACTGGCCCACGCGGACGCGTACTATGGCATGACGCGATTACTGCGCGAGCTGTTTCTACGCTGGAAACTCGAAGCAGACTTCATCGATATGAGCGACCTCGCGGCCGTGAAAAGGGCCGTGCGCGCGAACACCAGGCTCGCCTGGATCGAGACGCCATCGAATCCGCTCTGGCGCATTGTTGATATCAAGGCTGTGGCGGAAATCGTGCACGAGGCGGCGGCAATTTGTGTTTGCGACAACACGTGCACACCTACTTTGCAGCGGCCATTCGAGCTCGGCGCCGATATTGTGCACTACTCGACGACGAAGTACTTCGGCGGCCACTGCGATGTGCTTGGCGGCATCGCCGTGAGTAAAAAAGAGGACGAGTTCTTTCAACGGATTCGCGCGATTCAGTACGTGGGCGGCGCAGTTCCCTCACCGTTCGATTGCTGGCTCATTTTGCGCGGCATGCGCACGCTGCCGTGGCGGATGCGCGCCCACTCTGAGAACGCGATGAAAGTGGCGCAATTTCTCGCGCAGCACCCGCGTGTGGAGCGCGTGTACTACCCGGGGTTGCCGTCACACGCTGGCCATGAGATTGCGCGCAAGCAGATGTCAATGTTCAGCGGAATGCTGTCCTTTGAGGTGAAAGGCGGACGTGATCCGGCGATGCAAGTCGCTGCCAGGACAAAGATTTTCACGCGCGCGACCAGCCTCGGCGGAGTAGAAAGCCTGATCGAACACCGCGCGTCGATTGAGGGTGCAGCTTCGCGCTCGCCCGAAGGGTTGCTGCGCGTATCAATTGGGCTGGAGAACGCTGAGGATTTGATCGCTGACCTGAGCGAAGCGCTCGCTGGTTAGGCTTATCCCTGAAGCAGCGCGACCATGATGCACGGACGCTGCACACGTGCCTGGAGGGATTCGAACCCCCAACCTTCTGATCCGAAGTCAGAAGCTCTATCCGGTTGAGCTACAGGCACACAAAGATTTCAGATTACCGAGTTGCGATTGTAGAAGCTAAACAGGTTCGCCGGTTCAATCGGCAATCGGCAATCGCAAATCGAAAATTTCAGTGGGGTGGCCAACGGGACTCGAACCCGCAACAGCCAGAACCACAATCTGGAGCTCTACCATTGAGCTATGACCACCAGCTGAGATCGGGAGTGTAATTGCCCGTCGCCGATTTGCAAAAGCAGCGCCAGGGGGCGTTTGGCACGGCCTGCGCTATTTAGGAAAGACGTGCTTCTCGACAGCGTTGCAACCGCCGCGCCGCCGACTATGATTGCCGCGCGTTCGCGCATGAGAACATTTGTTGCATTCCTTCTCGCCGCTCTCGTGATTACCGCGCCATTCGCCTACGCGCAGAATGACGATCCCAGCGAGACTTTCCTGAAGGCTTACATGACTGCGCAACAGGGCGAAAAGATGGAGCGGGATAGTCAGTTTAGCGGCGCGCTATCCAAGTACCGTTTCGCCGGCAGTCTACTGGAAGAGCTAAAGAAGGTTCATCCGGACTGGCAGCCAGCCATCGTGGAGTATCGGGGAAGAAAAATCTCGGAGAGTATCTTGCGGGTACAAAGTAAGGCTGGGACGCAGGCGGATCTTGCGGCGACAAATCCGCCAGTTCCAGAAGCGAGTACCGCGGCGCCGCGCGCGAGTACGACGAGCACCGGTGAACCCACGGTGGAGATCGGAACGGCAAAATCACGGCCGCATCCGGTCCAGGCTCCGGTAAGTACAGATAACTCAGTTGCCGCGGAAAGTGCCGTGACAACTCCGCCTGACGACGCACGATTAAAAAATGCCACACAGAAGTTGCGTGACAAGGTCGATCAACTCGAGACCCAACTTCAGCAATCGCGTACTAAGATCAGTCAGGTAGAAGAAGAAAAGGAGCAGCTTAGCTCAAAGTTGCGTCTGTCGAACTCGAAGCTTGATGATGCGCAGCGTGAGCTGGAGCGAAGTAAGACAGCGGAGAAGGACGTTCGCGAGCAACTCGCGCAAGCGCAATCATCCTTGGAGAAGATCAAGTCAAACGGCGGTGAAGATGCGAAGGCCCAGCTCGCCTTGCAGCAGGAAGTCGCGCAACTCAAGACGGCGCTAGCCGCGGCCGAGCAGGGACGCGCCACGGCTGAGAAGGAACGCGATGCGCAAAGCGCCAGGCTAGCCGACGCGAACACTCAGATCACCCAGGTGACGAAAGAACGCGATGACGCCCTGGGTCAGCTGGCGGGATTACGTGAGACGCAACAGCGCGTCACAGCCTTGGTCGCTGAAAATACAGATTTGAAGCAGAAGCTGGCCAGCGCGGAAAACACCGTGCGCGAGATCAGCGAAGACAAGCCGAAGAAGGAGCAGGAATTGGCCGACGTAAGAAAGCAGCTGGAAGATTTGCACAACCAACTCACGGCTAGCCAACAGCAAAACAAGGAGTTCGAAGGTACAATTGCCTCCTTGCGATCGCAGCTGGATGAAGCATCGAGTCAGCTCGAGCAGGCCAAATTAACGGGCAGCAACTCAGAGGAGACGGCCAAGCTTACGCGAGAGAACCAGATCCTGCGTAACATTGTCGTCCGTGAAAGGCAGGAGGAAGCCCGGCGAGACCAGGCGCGCAAGCTGATGCTGGCCGAATTCGACAAGCTCAAGATCAAGTCCGACACACTGAACCAGCAGATCACGCTTCTGGCACAGCCGGTGACGAAGTTAAGCGATGAAGAACTCGCGCTGCTGCGGCAGCCAGTGATCTCGATTTCAGACGACGCGACCGGGCCGGTCAAGGCAAGCTTCACCTACGCCAAGCCCAACGCCGACAAAACGCCAGCTGAAGGAGATAAGCCGCAGGCACAATCAACGCCCGAAGCTAGTTTGCAATCTGGTTTTAAACCGGATGTTCCCGAAGGAGTAACAGGCCTGGCGCAACAGGCAAAGCAGGACTTCGACCATGGCAAATACCGCGCGGCTGAGCGGCTTTATCAGGAAGCGTTGACTAAAGATCCAAGTAATTTGTACTCACTTTCAAATCTTGGTGTGGTTTACTTTCGCACCGGGAAGTTGAAGGCTGCTGAGTTAACTTTAAAGAAGGCGATAGCTATTGCGCCGAAGGATGAGTTTGCCCACACCACGCTTGGCATAGTCTATTACCGGCAGAGCAAGTTTGACGATGCTCTTAATGAGCTAACGAAGGCTCTTGCGATCAATCCAAAGAGCGCGACGGCGCATAACTATCTCGGTATTACAGCGAGCCAGAAAGGCTGGCAGGAAGCAGCGGAGAAAGAGATGCTCGAGGCAATCGCGGACAAGCCAGACTATGCTGATGCGCACTTTAACCTTGCCGTCATCTACGCCACTGCTTCGCCGCCTTCGAAGGAACTAGCAAAGCGTCAGTACAAACAAGCTACTGAACTGGGCGCGGAGCCCGATGCTACGCTGGAGCGGCTGCTGCGCTAACCTCGCGCGTGCTGAAGCCGCTCCTTACCGCGCACTGGCGGTACTTAGCCGTTCTCACGTTTGAGATCGAGCCGGAAGTTCTCGTCTCTTATGTTCCGGCTGGAGTGGAACTGGAGCTGGAGAACGGCCGAGCCTATGCCAGCCTGTCGGGCTTTCTCTTCTACCATACGGTTATCGTCGGAATGCCCACTCCACGGCATCGCAACTTCGAAGAAGTAGATCTGCGCTTCTACGTGCGGAAAAGATCAGGTGACACCTGGCGGCGCGGGTTGGCGTTTATCGCTAAGCTCGTGCCAAAGGCAGCGATCGCCGTAACAGCTCGTGTTTTTCGCGGCGAGCCATACCTTGCTGTCTCGATGCATGGCGATGTTCGCGATTCCGAGGGAGAAGTTCACGCCTGCTACCAATGGAAGCGCGGTTCGAAGGCGGAGATATTAGCAATGACGGCGCGGGGCGAACCGCAGCCTGTACTCGCGGGGACTCACGAAGACTTTATCCTCGAGCATAACTGGGGCTACACCCAACGCACGGCAGAGCGGACGAATGAGTACCGCATCCAGCATCCACGCTGGAAATTCTGGGTGGCCGATAGCTACGAGTTCAAGGCCGATGTCGCAACGGTGTTCGGCAAGGATTTTGTAGCTGCCTTATCGACAACTCCAGTATCGGCTTTAATTGCTGACGGGTCATTTGTCACTGTCGATCGCCGTGATGAGCAGGACGAGTGACACCTACCTGCCGGAGATTAGTTGCCGCAGGACGTAAGGTAGAATGCCACCATGCCGGTAGTAATCCACCTCGATGGGAGTGTCGATGCGCAACTTTACCGGTACCGATTGCCGCTGGGTGCCGGCGCGCTCGATTTCCAGGGTCAGTTGCTGACCCGCCTGCACGTTCTCGGAAAGCCCGGTGACGGAGAACTTTTCCGAACCATCGAGGCCAAGTGTCTGCGCATTTGCCCCGTCGATGAATTGCAACGGCAGCACGCCCATGCCGACCAGATTGGAACGGTGAATGCGCTCAAAGCTGGCAGCAACGACCGCGCGCACGCCGAGGAGGCGCGTACCTTTGGCTGCCCAGTCGCGGGAAGAGCCGGTGCCGTACTCATGTCCCGCAAGGATGACGAGCGGCGTATTCGCTTCGGCGTACTTCATCGCCGCGTCGTAGATGGACATAGTCTGGGGCTCGTTAGCTCCGAAGTACTTCGTCACGCCGCCTTCTACTCCGGGCACCATCAGGTTTTTGATCCGGACATTGGCGAAAGTACCACGTGTCATGACCAGGTCGTTGCCGCGCCGGGAGCCGTAGCTGTTAAAATCCGCGGGCTGAATTCCGCGCGAAATTAGATATTCCCCGGCGGGAGAGCTCGCTTTGATAGCGCCCGCGGGCGAGATGTGATCCGTCGTGACCGAGTCGCCGAAGATACCGAGAGCACGCGCGCCGCGAATCTCTTCGATGCGCCCCGGTGCGAGTGAGAAGCTGGCGAAGAATGGCGGCTCATGGATGTAATCACTTTTCTCATCCCATTGGTAGATATCGCCGGTACTGGAGGGTATCTCGTTCCACTTTGGGTTCTGATCGGCAAAATCGCGGTACAGTTTGCGGAACACTTCCGGCGTGAGTGCGGAACGCATGGCGTCGCGGATTTCGTGCAGGGTTGGCCAGAGATCTCGCAGGTAAACACCGTCGCCGTTCTTTGAAGCGATGGGCTCGCGAGTGAGATCAATGTCCACCCGCCCGGCGAGCGCGAAGGCAACAACGAGTGGCGGCGACATTAGAAAATTCGCCTTGATGTTTTGGTGGACGCGCGCTTCGAAGTTGCGGTTGCCGGAAAGTACTGCGGCGGCGACGAGATCGTGCTCGTTGATGGCCTGCTCGATGCGCGGATGGAGCGGCCCGGAATTCCCGATGCAGGTGGTGCAACCGTAGCCCACAAGGTTAAACCCAAGCTGATCGAGATAATGCTGCAGCCCGGTTTGGGCAAGATAATCGGTAACGACACGCGAACCGGGCGCGAGCGATGTCTTTACCGCGGGATCGACGCGCAGGCCGCGTTCCACAGCTTTCTTGGCGAGTAATCCCGCCGCGAGCATCACGCTGGGATTGCTCGTGTTCGTGCAGCTTGTAATCGCGGCGATGAGTACACTGCCGTGGCCGATGCGCGCCTCGCCGTGATGAAAAGGATCGACGTGCACGCTTTCCAGCTCGCCCACCGGGTTTGGCGTAGGCCGGTTCGCCACCATCTCGATCTTGTTGAGCTCGTCGCCCGGCTCGATGCCCTGGTTGCGTTTATCGGTCGAGACCATTGGCTCCGGGCGCGGCGCACTGCCATTCAACTGCACCGGGTACTTCTCATTGAGATCGCTTTCTTGTTTGCCATAGCCACCTTCTTTCACGGGTTTGTGGAGCAAGGCGCGAAAGGCTTCCCGTAGTTCCGGCAGATTGATGCGGTCCTGCGGCCGCTTGGGTCCGGCGACGCCCGGCTGCACCTCGGCGAGGTTCAATTCCAACTCGACGCTGTACTCGATCTCGCCTTTGCGCGGCATGCCGAACATGTTTTGCGCTCGAAAATAATTCTCGAATGCGGCGCACTGCTCGTCCGTGCGGCCGGTGGCGCGAAGGTAGTTGACCGACTCGTCATCAACGGGGAAGTAGCCCATGGTCGCGCCGTACTCAGGCGCCATGTTGCCGATGGTGGCGCGATCAGGCACCGGCAGGGACGCCGCGCCGTCACCATAGAACTCCACGAATTTGCCGACTACTTTCTGCGCCCGCAGCATTTGCGTGATGTGAAGTACGAGATCGGTCGCGGTGACGCCTTCCCTCAAACGCCCGCTGATGTGCACACCGACGACTTCCGGCGTGAGGAAATAAACCGGCTGCCCGAGCATGCCCGCTTCCGCTTCAATGCCGCCCACGCCCCAGCCGACGACGCCGAGTCCGTTGATCATGGTCGTGTGCGAATCGGTGCCGACGAGAGTGTCGGGGAAGAAGAGTTGAGAGTTATGAGTTGAGAGTTGAGAAAAGAGGACGCCTTTGGCCAGGTACTCGAGATTCACCTGGTGGACGATGCCAATGCCGGGCGGGATGAGCTGGAATGTTTTGAACGCCTGCTGGCCCCATTTCAAAAACTGGTAACGCTCGCGGTTGCGCTTGAATTCCATCTCCAGGTTCAGGCGGAGCGCCGCCGCTGAACCGAAAAAATCGACCTGCACGGAATGGTCGACCACCAGGTCCACCGGCACGAGCGGCTCGATGATTTTCGGGTCGCGTCCGACTCGCTGTACCGCGCTGCGCATGGCAGCGAGATCCACCACGAGCGGGACGCCGGTGAAATCTTGCAGAACAATCCGCGCTACAATGAACGGGATCTCTTCGTTCGCCGGCTGTTTCGCGTTCCAGTTCGCCAGCGTCTCGACATCTTTGCGCCGTACTTTTTTACCGTCGCAATTTCGCAGCACCGATTCGAGCACCACGCGAATGCTCCTGGGCAGGCGCGACGTCCGGCCGATCCCCTGCTCTTCCAACGCAGGCAACGAATGGAAATAGCCGGTGCGTCCATTGCCGGCCTCGAATGTTTGCAGTGTTCTGAATTCGTCAGTCATGATGCGGAAAATGGGTTAGGCGCGAGGGGCGATTGAGAATGCCACTGCCGTAATTGCGGTGAACCTCTCTCACCTCATTGCAGTTCTTTTAGCCTTGCTTTCACGCGATTGAAATCCGGGACAACGCGCGCGTCTTCGTTGGCATCGAAGTACTGGATGAGTCCTTCGCGATCGACAATGTAAACGGCGCGTTTCGGCACACCACCGATGCCGAGGCCAATTTGCGGCAGAAACGACTCGTAAACGACATCGTAAGCTCGCGCGACGATATGCTCGTAATCGCTCAGTAAGGTGACGGTGATCCCTTCCTTTCGCGCCCATGCCTCCTGGGCAAAGGGATTGTCACCGCTGATGCCGTAAACGGCGGCCGCCATGCCGCTGTAATAAGCGAGGTCTGAGCTCACGCCGCACATTTCCGTCGTGCATGTGGCGGTGAACGCCATCGGAAAGAAGAGCAGCAGCGTATTTGTTTTGCCGAAATTATCGCTCAGGGTGATGCGCTTCGGCCCATCGGCGATTTTCGTCGGCAGTGTGAAATCGGGCGCTTTGCTTCCGAGCGGCAACGGCATCTGCCTGAGTATAGGATTGGGGTGAGCAGGGTCAAAATTTTTGCTCTGAGCGGCGGGACAAGTTCAGGCTTGCGCTGTACTTAGTCCGCGCGACGCCGTACTGATTCGTGCAACGGTGACGCGCGGGTTGGAATCGCGCGCAATCGGTCCCTGCGCGATGTTGTACTAAGTCGATGGCGATTCTTTTCTGGGTTCTCGCGGTGGTACTCATGGCGATTGGCCTCATCGGCACGGTCGTGCCGGTGCTTCCCGGCACGACGATCATTCTGGGCGCGGCAGTGATTCATCGCATCGGCATGGGCAAGGAGCATAGCCTCGGAGTGACCGCGTTAGTGGGCCTCCTCGCGTTGACGTTGCTCTCGTACGCAATCGACGCCGGCGCGGCTTACATCGGCGCGCGCCGCTTCGGTACTACGCGCTGGGGCATCGTGGGCGGAATCGCCGGCGGCATCGCGGGGATTTTCTTCGGGTTGCCAGGAATTTTTTTCGGGCCGGTGATTGGGGCGATTGCCGGCGAGTTGATCAGCGGCAAAGCGCTGGTGAAAGCAGGGCGCGCTGGTTGGGGCACGATCCTGGGGACAATCGCGGGTACGATCGCGAAAGTAATCATCGGGCTGGGCATGGTGGCAATTTTCCTGACCAATGTGCCGTCGCCGTTGTGACTAGCTTTCGGCAGCGCCGACATGTGATATTGTGTACTGATGGCAGGCGATCGCTGGCAGCCGCGAGGTTGCCAGAGGAAAGTCCGAACACCATACGGCAGCATGCCGCGTAAAACACGCGGGCGGCATTCGCGAAAGCGAGCGCCGACGGAAAGTGTCGCAGAAAACAGACCGCCGGTTCTTTGGACAAGCCGCGCAATGCGGCGGAAGCAAGTTCAGGCAAGGGTGAAAAGGCGAGGTAAAAGCTCACCGCGCGCGAAGTGATTCGCGCGGCAGGAAAAACCCCATGCGGTGCAAGACCAAACAGGAGGAGGACAGCCGGTCCGTCCAGCTCGAGCGATCGAGATTACCTCCGGGTTCGGTCGCATTACGCGAGCTGTACTGACGGCGTATCAGCGCCGGCAGGCACGAGCTGCGGGCAGCAATTGCTGAGATAAATGATCGCCGCTCTGGAGCAAAAGCGGGTGCTCGCACCCGCGCTTCGGAGTACAGAATTCGGCTTATCGCCATCACATAGGAAGGGCGCTTCGGAAACGGAGCGCCCTTCGCTTTTCTGACACAGCCGCCGACTTGCGCCGGCACTTCTTCTCGAACCATCATAATTACAGTAGCAGGTACAGCTACACTGGAGTACAGTCGCGGGGTGACGAAACTGCGCTGCATCACCGCTTCAGCGGCACTCATCGGGGCGTTCGCCACCATGGCATACGCCGGCTCCTACCAGCGTGCCATCGACAGTGGCGCGTGGATTTGGAACGATAACCCGAAACCCGGCCAGGAATTTTCCTGGTCCGGCCGCAAAGATCGCCAGGGTTACGCCACTGGCAAAGGCACGCTTGCGGTACTGGCGCCGCAGCCAGGCGGCGAAACCGGCACGCGCATGTTGTCAGCCAGACGCCATCAGGCGGCGGCGCGCTACTATGGTAGAATGGTGCGCGGTAAATTCGTCGGTGCCAGCGCTTCGCCGGTATCGACGCCCCGGAACAACGTTCGGCGAAAAGTACCGCCGCCGCCGGTAACCCGTCCTGCACAAAAGAAAAGCTCCCCTCCTGCTCCAGCCACATCACCGGTGCGAGCCGCGTCACCGGCTGCGTCACCCGTGCGGGCTCTTACCGCTACTCCCCCGCCCAGCACGCCTGCCCCGAGCGCATCCGCGTCGCCTGGTGACAGTTCGCTGAACGAGCTCACGCATCCGCCTGCTTCGCTGGGGTTACAATCGCCTGCCGAATCTCCGCCGCATCCCACGCCCGAAGCATCGGCATCGCCGCCGCCGTAATTCACGAGCACTTTCGCTGCCGCCGCTCGTAAGCAGCGTACTCAGGATCCCACGCGGTTGCCGCCGATCAGTGCGCGCCCAAGACGGGTAAATCCAGCACGCTCGCGTGCTGCGCATCGTGCAAAACGCGGACGTGCGCGGTACGCGCGTCCTTCGCCGTTTCGTCGGCAACGACGCCACCGGCATTATAATTCTTCTCCAGGTAAATTGAATTCGGTGCGGTAACGACGAGCCGCAGCCGGCTTCCTGTGGCCAGTTTGCGCGCAACGAAAAGACCAGGCGCAAAATCGCAGCGCACGGCCTCGCCGGGCTGCACCAGCTTCTGCTCGCGAACCGAATCGCGGTAACGCAACCGGCGCAGATCACTCCAGAGCGCGATGCTCGTGCCGTCAGGTTGAATTTCGTACAAATCCGCTTCGAGATCTGTGTCCGGCACGTCCACCGAAAGCCAGAGCGTCAGCTTCGGGCAGCCAGTCAGCGTTGTTCCCTCAGGCACGGGCGCGCTGTGATAGACAAGGCCGTCGTCTCCGATGCTTAACGCCCGCCGCTGATCAAGCCCGGCCGTCTTTTCATTATCCACATCTTCGACCTGCTCGCCGCGATGCAGATCAAGCGGATCATAGACGTACTCATCAGCGCCGCTCGTCGGCGGTTTTTCGGTCAATGCACCCGACCGGAAAACCCCGTGGCCGCCGCTCTTGCTGGCATCGAGGTAGAGCGGGTAATGATTCGCCGTGACCGTTTCGAAATCGGGCGCGTACTTCCACTCGCCGTTTGCGCCGCTGTTACCGGCAGCTAACAAATAGTAGGCAACGCGATCCTTCAGGAACTCCGGCTTCTCGCCGCTTTTCATGGTCCAGTCATACCATTGCCGGTGCAGATCATTCAGGTCGAGTACGGCCGCGCTGCCGAACTTCACCCCGCCGACTTCATCCGTAGGCGTGCGTGTGCCGGCGTGGTCCCATGGGCCGATGATGAGGAAATGTTTGGCGCGCGTTTCCGGCGACGCATTGGCCAGGTGATCGCGGTAGAAAGTGAGCGCGCCGATTTCGTCGCCGTCGTACTGAGCAGTGATGGTGAGAATGGGCTGCGTGATTTTTGTGAATTGCTCGCGCGTCGGCACCATCGCGTCGTAGTACGCATCCACGAACGGATGAGCGACCATGCGCTGGAAATTCGGCGTGGGGTTGCCCACGAAGCTGTCCATTTTCCTGAAAGGAACGTGCTGCCGGTAAGCATCGAGGAATTTCCCGCGCCAGAAACTCGCGTCGGCGAAGAGATTCTGCTGGCCCGTTTTTCCGCTTGTCAGCGTGAGCCATTGCACGTCGTAGCGATTGCCGATGTTATTCGTGAATGGGAAATCGTAGCCGGGATGCGCAGCGGCGGCTGGTACGATGGTCGTTAGATGTGGCGGCAACTCTTTCGCCGTCGCCCATTGATCGTAGCCGGCATAGGAGCCGCCCCACATCGCCACCTTGCCATCACAGAACGGCTGTTGCGCCAGCCACTCCACCACATCGTGACCGTCTCGCGCTTCGTTAGCGAACGGCTCGAAATCGCCCCCCGAGTTTCCGCGGCCGCGCACGTCCACCAGCGCGAAAGCGTAGCCATGCGACGCGAAGTACGCCGCACGCGCATGATAGCTGTCAGAAATGTACGGCGTAAGAGTAAAGATCGCCGGCGTGCGTGATCCCGCGGCGTTCGCCGCTTTAGGCAGGTACACCGTTGCGTTCAGCTCGACCTTATCGCGCAGCGGAATTTTCACGCCCCAGCGCAGCTCATAGTTCGCGGGTGGCGGAGACGGGCTCGGCTTCGCCTCCGGATTTGGTGTCGGTGACACCTGCGCGTAGCTGCCGGCGGCGAAAACAAAACCAAGGATGGCGATCAAGTGAGTTCTCATCGTAAAATCAGGCCAGCATCATCCTTCCAAAGAACAGGCGAAGTCGAGTAAACTTTGCTTTTCACCCGTCCGATGCGACGCCCGAACGAGCGCAATCGATTCGTACTTCCAAACTGAGTACGCGTCCTTGTACTCTCGACGTTCCGAGCAGCGACCGCGAACTTCCGCCTACCGTTTGCGCGCGGAAAGTTTGTCATGCCATTTGTTCCGAATTCTGGCCATACTCGCGCGATGAAATTGAAATGCATTCCGCTGCTTGTCTGCGCGTGCTTCGTCGTCTCGACGTCAGTGGCACGCGATTTCGGCAACGCCGTTGACGTGAAAGAAGTACGAAAAGTCGTCGCGGCCAAATTTGGTCATCCGTTGCACGCATCCGTGGCGCAGGATTGGGCGCTGTGCACCGCCTACACGGAGCACAGCGACTTGTCGGTCGTGCTGCATCGCACCGCGCCGAAAACGTGGGAAGTCGTGCAATCGGATGGCGGCGCGTTTGTCGCTGAAACTCTGAAAGATTTCGGCGTGCCAATGACGGTGATCCCAGATTTATTGAAAGCGTATCAGTAGAGGTGCGATTTCGCAGTCGCCGCGCCAGCGAATTCCCACTCGAACTCCGGTTGTCATCGGCAGCGAAGTCGAGCAGGCTGTCACCGTTCGAGATGACGGAAATTCGCATTCGCAATTTCATCAACGGCCAATTTGTCGAGCCGCTTTCGGCGCAGTATCTCGATAACATTGAGCCGGCGACCGGCGAGCCGTACTCACAAGTTGCCGATAGCGATGAGCACGATGTCGATGCAGCGGTGGCGGCAGCGGAGGAAGCGTTCGGGGAATGGTCGCGCGTCGCCGCCAACGAGCGCGCGAAGCTCCTGTTACGCATCGCTGATTTGATTGACCGTGACCTGGAGAAACTGGCGCGAGCGGAATCAATCGACACCGGTAAACCGATCACGCTATCGCGTACTCTCGATATTCCGCGCGCGGCCGCGAACTTTCGTTTTTTTGCGACGGCAATTCTGCACGTGCAGAATGAGGCGCACGTCACCGACAATCTCGCGCTGAATTACACCTTGCGACAGCCGCGCGGCATCGCCGGACTCATTTCGCCATGGAATCTGCCGCTGTACTTATTGAGCTGGAAAATCGCGCCCGCACTTGCCTGCGCCAACACGATCGTGGCGAAACCGAGCGAGCTGACGCCGATGACTGCCTTCATGCTCTGCGAGTTGGCGCATGAAGCTGGGCTGCCGCCCGGCGTACTCAACGTCGTGCAGGGTACCGGACCCAGAGTGGGAGCGGCCATTACCGCACACCCGAAAATCAACACGATTTCCTTTACCGGTGGTACAGTGACCGGCCGCAAAGTCGCCGAAGCGGGCGCGGCGCTGTTCAAGAAAATTTCGCTCGAGCTCGGCGGGAAAAATCCGACGATCGTTTTTGCCGACGCCGATCTGAACGCGGCACTTTCCGGCAGCGTGCGCGCATCGTTTGCCAATCAAGGGCAGGTTTGCTTGTGCGGCTCGCGTCTTTATGTCGAACGCGCGATTTACGATGAGTTCGTGCACGGCTTCATCGATAAAGCTTCGAAACTGAAGCAGGGCGACCCGCTTGACGAGAGTACCGAGCAAGGCGCGATCGTGAGCAAAACGCAACTGGAGAAGATCAGGTTTTACGTCGATCTCGCGCAACGGGAGGGCGGTAATATCGCGCTTGGCGGCGCCGCCCCTGAGCCGCCAAATGCCCGTTGCCGTGATGGTTTTTTCTTCCAGCCCACCGTCATCACGGGTTTACCGCCGTCATGCCGCACAAACAGCGAAGAGATTTTCGGCCCGGTTGTTTCCATCATGCCGTTCGAGAGCGAAGAAGAAGTCGTTAGCTATGCGAACGATTGTGAGTACGGCCTGTCATCGAGCATCTGGACGCAAAACCTCAATCGCGCCCACCGCATCGCTGAGCAAATCCATGCCGGCACCGTGTGGATCAACTGCTGGCTGCTGCGCGATCTCCGCGTCCCCTTCGGTGGAATGAAGCAAAGCGGCGTCGGCCGCGAAGGCGGCGAGGAAGCGCTGCGCTTTTTCACCGAAGCGAAGAACGTGTGCATCGCGAAGTAACGATTGGTACTTTCTGAATGTATGACGGCGTTGACTCGACCGATCGACGGATGTTTTTGCGAACGAAAGCCGCATGAGTATTTGCATCGCGCTTAAACAAACCTAAAAGCGTTGTCATGAGCAGCGTTCGTGTTCTCGCCGGCACGCGCAAAGGCGCGTTTATTCTCACTTCCGATGCAACGCGAAGAGATTGGGAAATCGATGGCCCGTACTTTGCCGGATGGGAAATTTACCACATGAAAGGTTCGCCGATCGATCCGGATCGGATTTACGCCTCGCAAACGAGCGGTTGGTTCGGCCAGATCGTCCAGCGCTCGGATGATGGCGGCAGGACCTGGAACACGCCGGGAACGAGCGAAGAAGATTTGCGCGGACCTGATGGTCTTCCCCGCGGCAGAAGCAACGATTTTCGCTACGACGGAATTCCCGGCACCCACCAATGGTATGACGGCACGCAGCATCCGTGGGAGTTCAAGCGCGTCTGGCATTTCGAACCGGCCCATGATTCGCCCGATCACGTTTACGCGGGCGTGGAAGATGCCGCGCTATTTGAATCAAACGACGGCGGCAAATCGTGGCGGGAGCTTTCCGCTCTGCGAAATCATGACAGCGGTCCGAAGTGGCAGCCCGGTGCCGGCGGCATGTGTCTGCACACGATTCTGCTCGATCCGGCTAACGCGAAACGGATGTTCGTCGCCATCTCCGCCGCAGGGGCATTCCGCAGCGATGATGCGGGCGAAACGTGGAAGCCGATCAATCGCGGGTTGCGTTCCAACTTCATGCCGGACGCTGAAGCGGAAGTGGGCCACTGCGTTCATCGCATCGCCATGCACGCGTCGCGGCCACAAACATTGTTTATGCAAAAACATTGGGACGTGATGCGCAGCGATGACGGAGGTGATTCGTGGCGCGAGGTAAGCGGCAATCTGCCGACCGACTTCGGTTTTCCCATTGACGTGCACGCGCACGAGCCGGAGACGATCTACGTCGTGCCAATCAAGAGCGACTCGGAGCATTTTCCGCTCGAGGGCAAATTGCGCGTTTACCGCAGCCGAACCGGGGGGAACGAATGGGAAGAGCTGAGCCACGGCCTGCCGGAGCGCGATTGCTACGTGAACGTGCTGCGCGATGCCATGTGCGTGGATTCGTTGGATCCATGCGGAATTTATTTCGGCACCACCGGAGGCCAGATTTATGCCTCAGCTGACTCCGGCGATTCATGGAACGCGATCGTGCGCGATCTGCCGGCGGTACTCTCAGTGGAAGTACAGACGTTGCGGTAAATCGGCAAAGGCGAAGCACGAATGACAGAACAAATTCGGACGTCTCGCAATCGTCTCCGATGATTCGGATCGAGCTGCCACAGCATCTGCGCACGTTGGCGCGGGTGAAGGGCGAAGTACAGCTGGATGTGAACGGCCCCGCGACGATGCACGAGGTAGTCGATGCCCTGGAAATAAAGTACCCAATGCTGAGTGGAACGATTCGCGATCAGAGTACACGGCGTCGCCGTCCACTTGTGCGGTTCTTCGCTTGCGGTGACGATATTTCGCATCTGCCCCTGGAAGCCGCCCTGCCATCGCAAATCGCGACCGGAACAGAGCCACTCATCATCGTGGGTGCGATCGCGGGCGGTTAGCCGCGGTTGACCTGCCGAGCGCGATTCGTTACTTGCTCGCGCATTTATTTCGCGAATGACTGCGGCTCAAGCCTACGATTTGATCATGAATGGCGGGACCAGCGATTTCGCTGATGCCGTCGCCATTCTGGAGAAACATCGCCCGTGGTGCTTGATCGGCGGTCTCGCGGTGAATTGTTACGTAGAGCCAGTTTACACCCTCGATGCCGATATCGTGGTTATCGCGGAACGGCTACCCGAAGCAGAACGCGAGTTTAGCGAGCGCGGATTCCGCATCCAGCGTTTCGCCCATTCACTCAACGCGCAGCGCGGAAAAGGGAAACTGAATTTGCAATTCGCGACTGATGAGCGTTACCAGAAGTTCCTGGACAACGCCGCGCCTGCCGAAGTGCTCGGCTTGTGTGTACCCGTCGCAAGTCTCAACGACCTCGTTCGCGGCAAAACCTGGGCGTGGCAGGATGAGCAGCGGCGCTTATCCAAGCGGAAAAAGGATGAGCTCGATTTGATTCGGATCGCTGAAGCGCATCCGGAATTCCGCTCGATCTTACCGCCCGAAATAGTACGGCAACTTCCATCGGAATGAAACGACTCTGCCTTTTGCTGCTTGCGGCGCCGCTCGCCACGGCACAGCCGATCCCGCAGCCCTCGGTATCGCCGACCGATCCTGCCTCGGAACCGACGGTACTCGCGGTGGCGAAAGTGATGCCCGCCGTTGTCAACATCAACGCGGAACGAGTCGTCCGCCGCCAAGTACGCGATCCGTTTGAAGATTTCGCCGCGCAATTTTTTGGCTCGTATCGCAGCGAACCGCGCGAGATTCGGCAGCGGCTACAGAGTCTCGGCTCCGGCTTTATCGTTGATCCCGCAGGTTACATCGTCACGAACGAGCATGTAGTACAGCGCGCGGCGGACTTGAAGATCGAGGTCACCACCAGCGACGGCAAAGTGTATAACGCCCGCTACATCACCGGTGATCCGAAGAAGGATCTTGCGTTCATCAAGATCGAGGGCAAAAGCGGTTTCCCGTTTATCAATCTCGATAATCTCTCGCCGAACCTGCTCGGCGAAACCGTCATCGTACTCGGCAATTCCGTGGGTTACGGCAGCTCGATCAGCCGCGGCGTACTCAGCGGATTGAAGCGCGACATCACGGTGGAGAACTTCGAGTACAAAAACCTTTTGCAAACTGATGCGGCAATTAACCCGGGGAATTCCGGCGGCCCGGTGGTAGACATCGCTGGACGATTGGTCGGCGTCAGCTCGGCCAAGATGGCGTTCACCCCCCAAGGCGTGCCCACGCAGGGTGTCGGCTTCGCCATTCCAGCGGAAACGGTGCGCGATGCTGTGAAAAAATTCAAAGAGATCGCGCAACGGCAGCCGACGCCGCAGACGAGCGGCACGCCGTCAGCCCCGGGGGCAACGACGTCAACCGCAGAGCGGCTTTTTGGAATGCAATTACAGGATGTAACGGCGGAGCTGTCCGATGCGCTTGATCTACTTCCCCGCCGCGGCGTACTCATTAGCGCCGTCGAACCCGACAGCCCAGCGGACGAACAAGGAATCGAGCGCGGGCTCGTCATTTATCGGGTGGGGCGACACGATGTGAACTCGGTGCGCGCGATCGAAACGCTGCTGGCGCAAGCACAATCCGGCTCGGCTGTTGATTTCCTTGTCGGTGTCGTGCGTAGCGATGGCGCGCGCCAGCTTCAAACCGTGACGTTGACAGCGCGCTGAGCGGCACAGGGGCGCACGAAGCGGCAGCTAACGCGATTTGTAAAACCATACATCGCTGGCGCGAAGTCTCGCGATGAGTGTGAAGCCGTGCTCCTGGGCGTCGCGCCACGCCCCCGCCATCGCGAGGTAACGATACCCAGCGGTATGAAGCAGAGGCAGATCGGGCGCGAGATCGACAATGAAATAGTCCAAGTGAAGAAGCTGAAAGGCCGGCTTTGTCTGCGCAGCGGGCAACCTGCACTCAATGTGGGCGTAGCGATCGTAAATCGGTTCAGCGTCTGGGTCGAGCGCACGGAAGAAATTGATGTCCGGCACAATTTTAGTTCCGTTCAAAACATCGACACCGGCAGCTTTGATCAACTGCGGCAAGAAACGATTATTGTAAACGATCCATTTGCCCGCTGTATCTGATGCGCGAATTTTTTCGACTGTGGCAACTACAGGCGATGCCAGTAGCGGCGACAATCCGCGCATGACCGGGTTCACGCCGAAGTTGGTGATCACGAGTGCGACCGCGGTCGCAGGCAAGGCCCAGCGGCGCGTGAGCGGAAAGAAGAATAACCCAATGATCCCGAGGTGAATCACGAGCGAAAGCAATGCCTGACGCGGATGAGGGAAAACGCCAGGAGAACGGCTCCAGATCCACCATACCAGCGCAACAGTCGCCGCCACGAACGCCAGCCACAGCACAGCGCCTTCGCGGGCGTTGACCAGAGGCTCACAGCGGTCGAGATACAAACAACACGCGACTACTCCGCCGACCCCGATTCCTACGAGCGCTCGCTGTTCGACCACATAATTGAATGCCGTGCTCGTGAGCAACCGTTGCGGAACTCGCAGCAGGCAAAATGCGCATAACAAACCGACGGCGAGCAGTGTCCCGGCCATTAGCGGTAGCAATGGTGAATGGCGTCGAAACTTTGCCAGAATCAGCGCGGCAGTGACCGCCGTCCACAGCGGATAGAAATTTGAGGCTTCGCAAACGTTCGGGAATACCCTGGGAAAGCGCTCCTCAGTTTGTGCGAAGCCGGTTATTCCGGAGAAAAGCTGGAAGAGCGAGAGCGCGCCACCAGTAACTCTTCGCTAACCTGGATAATGAGTCGCTGCGACCGTTGCGAGCGTGGAGCGAAGATCAAACCAGAGCGGGAGTAGAGACACGAGCAACGCGCATAACGCCAGCGCGGTGATTAACAAACCTGTCCGTCCCCGGCGTCCCTCGGATGGGAGCTCGATAAGTTTCCCGGCGCAAATCCCAATGCTCAGCACAATCAGCGGAAGCTGGAACGAGGGGTAAAGGCAGAGCACGAAATTTGCGCCGAAGTAAACAAAGCCAAAAACGGCGGCAAGCGTTTGCCAGATTTCGCCACGCTCGAAAAACGTCAGGCAGCATCCGGTGAGCAGCATCCAGGTGGCGACTAACTCGGGCAGCATCGTGGGCGAGGAAAACCACCATTGCACGAACGCCGAGAAAAATATGCAAAGCGCGCCTGAGCCGACCATGAGCGGATCGCGCACACCGATTCGCCGGAGAAACCACGCCGAAGCGAAAAGCAGGCCGAAAATCTTGCACGCCCACAGAGCGGAAAATCCTCGTTCGAACCGCCAGAGAAAGAAGCCCCACAGCTGCGGGCGGAAAAATGTTGTGTAATACGCGACCGGCAGGTTCAGCAGAAGTGGCGCTTTGCCCGCACCAACATTGGAGTTTTGCGCCGGAAAACGCGGGTGCTGCCGGGCCTGTGACACGGCCAGCGGCGTCCAGACACACCATTCGTCCGAGCGGATTGCCCGCGGCTTGAAAACCAGCAATCCCTTTGGCGGCTCAGCGCTTTCCGAAGCGCTCCAAACGCCGACTGATGAACCATTCAGATCGAGGCCGATGTAAACAATGGATAGAACGAGCGCGAGAATCAGCCAGGGCCACCGGCGGAGAACCAGCATGCGCTTTTTTATGCCGCCACGCTCGTTTGCCTTCAACAAGAAACGTCATCGACAGCCGCGCGGGGGGAAAATCGCACGTTGACAGCGCGCTGAAATTTTTTACCAACATCGCGCGGTGTTAGTTGTCTCATTGAAACGTTCGGAATGATCAAAGTTGAAAATTTGACGAAAAAGTACGCGGGCCAAACGGCAATCCGGGACCTGAACTTTGAAGTGGGCAACGGCGAGATCATGGGTTTTCTCGGCCCTAACGGCGCTGGCAAAACAACCACCATGCGCATTCTCGCCAGCTTTATGCCGCCGAGCTCTGGTCGCGCAAGCATCGCCGGGTTTGATATTTTCAACCAGTCGCTCGAGGCGCGCGCGCACCTCGGCTACATGCCGGAAAACGTGCCGCTGTATAACGACATGCGCGTGAACGAATATCTTAACTATCGCGCGGCGCTAAAAAACATTCCGCACCGCCGGATCCCCGAACGCGTGGGCGATGTAAGGGAGCTCTGCGGTTTGAAGGAAGTCGAGAACAAGATTATCGGGGCGCTTTCCAAAGGATACCGCCAGCGCGTCGGACTGGCCGATGCCCTCGTGCACGAGCCTGACCTGCTTATTCTCGATGAGCCGACAAGTGGCCTCGATCCTAATCAAATCCGCCAAGTGCGCGAACTGATTAAGAACCTGGGTAAACAACACACGATCCTGCTCTCCACTCACATCCTGCCGGAAGTTGAGATGACCTGTAGCCGCGTCATCATCATTCACCGCGGGCGAATCGAGGCGAACGATACGCCGGAGAATCTGGTGCAGCACATTCGGACTGCCGGCGGCGTCACCCTGGACGCAAAAACAGGCAAGGACGATGGGGCCGCTGAGTTAAAGCGGATCGGAGCCGTGCGCGACGTGAGTGTGACGGAAGAAGATGGGTGGAAGACTTTTTCGCTCCGGGTGGAATCAGGAGCGGATGTGCGGGAAGAGGTTTTCCGACTCGCCCGTGATCGGCACTGGGATGTGCGCGAACTAACGGCGCGCCGCCCGACCTTGGAAGACGTATTCGTGGAAATCACGCAGGCCGACGAAGTATGAAACCAAGACGTAAGACTTCGACGAGTGCGCGACGCGTCCATCCGCAGGTGAGCCATGCGTAAGTTCTTTGTTCTTTTATCACGCGAGGTGTCGAGCTACTTCTACTCGCCCATCGCTTACATCGTCCTTGTATTTTTCTTGTTAGTGAGCGGTGCGGATTTCTACTTCCAGATCTCCTTTATGAACCAGCGCCCAGTCAGCTACTCGGTGCAGGAAGCCTTTTTTAACTCGGTTTTCTTCTGGTTTGCCTTTGTCCTCATCTTTCCACTGATTACGATGCGTCTTTTTGCCGAGGAATTTAAGCTGGGCACGATCGAACCGCTGATGACGGCGCCGGTGCGTGACTGGCAGGTTGTGCTCTCGAAATTTTTTGGCGCGCTCATCTTCTACCTTGTCCTGTGGATTCCAACCATCTGCTACTTCGCCATCTTTCAGTACATCACACGCCAGCCGGCTGCGGGCTCGAGCGGCGCGTACTGGGGCTCTTATCTGATGCTCCTTTTGCTTGGCATGTTCTACGTAAGCGTAGGATGCCTTGCCTCCGTCCTTACGCGAAACCAGATCATCGCCGCTGTTATCTCCTTTTGCGCGATCACCCTGTTGTTCTTCCTCGGGCTGATCTCGTTTATTCTGCTCGATGTCACATCAACGACGCGGCAGCTCCTTGGCTACTTCTCGGCCATCGAGCACATGGGAACTTTTTCCCGCGGCGAAATAGATACCCGGCCGCTGGTATTTTATCTTAGTATGACGGCCCTTGTTCTTGGGCTCACCTACCAGGCATTCCAGTCACGCAAATGGAGACTGTAGCCGAACCGGCGCGGCCGAAAGGCATTCATCGTTTCCAGATCGGGCTGAACGTTGTCGTTCAGATCGCCTTGCTTCTGATCCTCGCGGCGATGGTGAACTACCTCGGCTTTGAACACTACCGCCGCTGGGATTTCTCGCGCGACCATAAGTACGCACTCTCGGACAAGACCAAGCAGGTGCTTAAATCGCTAAAAAGCAAACTGCGCATCACTGTCTTTTTCTCGCCTAACACACCTATCTCCGCCGACGTGCAAAGCCTGCTCACTGAGTACCAGTATGCAGCGAAGGGAAAGCTTGATGTAGAGCACATCGATCCCGAGCGAAATCTTTCGCGCGCCAAGGAGCTATTCGACAAATATAAAGTCGTTAGTGACGAAAACCTGCTGGTGCTCGACTACGAAGGCAGAAACAAGACGGTGAAAGCCTCGGAGATGGCCGATGTGGACCAGAGCGGGATGGGCATGGGCGACGGTCCTCGTGTGACCGCTTTCAAGGGCGAACAGGCGATTACGAGCGCGATCATCGATTTGAGCGAGGCCAGGAAGAACACGATCGGCTATGTGGTGGGCCACAAAGAGCCGCCGCTCGGGTCGGAAAAGCCGCCGACGCCGATGATGCAACAGCAGGAGCAGGAGGGCAGCCCGATCTCGGTACTCAAGACGTTTATCGAAAACGAGAACGTCAAGCTAGAGGAGCTGAATTTATTCAATGTGGACGCCGTGCCGGCCGACGTGAAAACAGTAATTATCGTCGGGCCACAGTACGATTTTTCTGATCGCGAAATGCAGTTGCTGCGCGCGTTCTGGAACAAACAAGGCCGGATTTTGCTCCTGCTCGATCCGGCGGCAAAGACGCCCAGGCTCGACGCTTTCCTCAACGAGCTCGGCGTCCGTGTAAACGACGATCGCCTCATGGCGATGGTGCGCACCGGCATCGAAGAGATGGCCCGAGTACGCGATGTGATTGGCCGATTCCTGCCCGACTCGCCGATCACGAAGAAACTGGCCGATGTACGGGCGCCGTTCTTTGGCGGGACTTGTTCATTGACGCTCGAGCCCGATCGTGTGCGCGCCGCGGGCATCCAACTCCAGCCGCTGGTGCAGGCGGAAAAAGGCTACTGGGGGGAAGTCGATTACAACTCCGATGACCCGGCCAAGCTCCAGTTCGATCCCAAGCGCGATCACGGGCCGCCTTTAAATATCGCAGTCTCAATCGAGAAAGGCGGGAGCGGCGACGAGCGAGTGCAGGCGAACTCATCGCGCATAGTGGTGGTGAGTAATGCGCTTTTCGTGCAAGACCAGGCGCTTACGCAAGACCAGCAGGCGCTCGATTTCGTCTCGGCCAGCATTAACTGGCTGATGAGCCGAGAACAACTGATCGGCATCGCGCCCAAGGTTCCGAAAACGCTCACCTTCGCGCTTGATCCGAACGCACTGCGAAATCTTCGCTGGATCGTACTCATCCTTATGCCGCTGATTCCGGCGTTAATCGGCTCAGCGGTTTGGTGGAAACGTCGCGCCTGATCCGGCGATGAGAACGCGAACGACGCTCATCCTGCTCGGCATCGTCATTGCCGTCGGCCTTTATATCAGGTTTTACGAAAGCAAACGGCCGAACACCGAAGAAGCAAACCGGCGCGCGCAGAACATCCTGAATTTCGATCGCGAAAAGATCGACGGTATCGTCATTCAAAATGGCGACGATCGCATCGAGCTCAAGCGAGTGAACAACAAGTGGCGCATGGAAGCGCCGGTGAAAGATTCAGCAGACAGCAGCACGATCGACAGTTTGCTCTTCGATCTCGAGGGCTGGCAGAAAGAGGCGACAATCAAGGGCAAGGAGATCGAGGCCAGCAAGAATGGCATGGCTGAGTACGGCGTCTCGAAGGCGAAACTGCGGCTGAAGCTGCAAGGCCCAGGCGCGCCGCCAGAGATTTTGTTCGGCAATAATGCCGCGCTGGAAGGCAGGACTTATGTGCGGCTTGAAAACTCGAAAGATGTCTTTCTCGCGCCGATCTCGATCAAGAACGAGATATCGAAAAAGCCGGATGAATTTCGCGATCGAAAACTGACTGATATTGTGGCGACGCAGGTGACGCGTGTTGCGTTCAAGACTCCAGCGGGCGAGATGGAAGTACAGAAGCAGGGCGACCACTGGCAAATCGTCAAGCCATTGCGCGCGCGCGCTGACGACCAGAAGGTGAACGACGTCATCGCGCAAATCACCACAAGCCGCATCGCGCAATTTGCCGGAGACGATCGCGGCGACCTGCACCGGTACGGGTTGGCAGAGCCGCGCGGGACAGTGACGCTTTTCACCAGCGACAAGAACCAGGGTCAGCTCTTGCAAATCGGCGGCGTGCCGGAAAAGGAAAAGGATCAGGTCTATGTCCGGTTCGCGCCGCGCAGCTTCGTTTTTACGGTGCCGAAAGCAATCGAGCAGGTACTCAACACCAAACCTAACGATATTCGTGACCGGCACCTGGTGCGATTCGATCAAAATCAGCTCGATCGAATCACCATTGACGCCCCGGGCAAAAGCAAAGCGGTGCTCGCGCGCAAAGGCGAGAACTGGACCATTGCCAACCATGACAATCTGCCGGCGAACCCCGCGGAAGTGCATCGCTTGATCGACACACTAAGTAACGAACAGGTGACGAAGTTCGTCGATGACGTCAGCTCTGATCTGCCGAAGTACGGGCTGGATAAACCGCAGCTGATTGTGACGCTCAGCTCGTTCGCTTCGGAGAATACCGCCGAGACGAAAGCCGGCGAACATCCGCTGACGACCGTGGCTTTCGGCCGGGTCGAGGGCAATGACGTCTTTGCCCGCGTCGGGGATGAACCGTTCATCTTGGCGGTGCGACGCGCTTTGCTGGATGATCTTTTTGCCGACCCGTTACAGTGGCAGGAGCTAACGATTTTCAACTTCAAACCCGAGCAGATTCACCGGTTCGCTGTTGTTACTGATCGCGAACAGAGCCTGACCCGCGGCGCAAACAATCAGTGGCAATGGGTCGCCGGAAGCGGTGCGATCAACACGATCAATGTGCAATCGCTGCTAAACACACTGGCGAAGCTGCACGCCGTGCGCTGGGTCGCAAATGTGCCGCCGCAAGCCTTCGAAAAACCGCAGTTCGTGATCACGTTCACCACCTCGCCCGATGACAAGGCGCTGCACAAGCTCACCATCGGCGGCCCGGCGGGCGATGGCATGTGGCTGGCGCGAACGGACGAGCGGCAGGGAACATTTGTGCTTAGCAATCCCGATCTGAACGCGTTGCGATTGTCGCTCGTAGAAACGCCAACTGCCTCCCCGACGCCGACCGCGAGTGTCGCGCCAGCGATGAGCGTTTCACCCGCGCCGTCGCAGTGACGCTCGCGCAGCAGCAATTATTTCACCGCGCCGGCGCTCGCCGTATAGATGCTGACGATCCCGGCCGTGAGCGGCTCGCACTGAGCATCAACAAATCCGCTGGTGTTAATCAAATCGCACATCACCTCACCTCGCGGGAATGTTTCGATCGAGGCGCCGAGGTACTCATAGGCAGTTTTGTCCCGCGTCATTACAGTGCATAGCCGCGGAAGAATGTGATGCAGATAAGTACGGTAAAGTTGACGCACCGCGGCATTTTGCGGCAATGAAAAATCGAGTACGAGCAGATGACCCTTGCTTGTGAGGATGCGACGCATCTCGCGCAAAGCGGCGGCGTAGTCGTGCATGTTGCGCAACCCGAACGCGACCGTGACGGCGTCGAATGATTGTGGCGCAAACGGCAGCCTCAACGCGTCGGCGGCGAGGGTTTCTCGTACTCCTTTTCGCTTCGCCAGCGCGAGCATTTCGGCGGAAAAATCCACGGCAATGATTCGGGATCGCGGGAGTTTTCGCTGAAGCGCCAGGGCAAGATCGCCGCTGCCGGTGGCAAGGTCGAGAATGCAGGGCGGACGCCATTGCGACACGATTTCGGCGGCGCGGTTACGCCAGAGAAAATCGCAACCGGCGCTCAGGAAATGATTGGCGAAATCGTAACGGCCGGATATACGGCTGAACATTTCGCGAACTTGCTCTGCGTCGCGGGCGGCAGGGTTGATCGGCGAACTCGCACTGTGATCAACGCTCGTGCTCGTGCTCATAATCGTGCTCGTACTCGGAGCTGGTACTCTCGCGTCTTTACGAGCAGGCGCACGAGGTTCAATGCTCACGAGAGGACTCGAACCTCCACGGGTCGCCCCATACGGTCCTGAGCCGTACGCGTCTGCCAGTTCCGCCACGTGAGCGTCGGGACGCACAAGGTGCTGCAGCGAGCTCTGGCGCGCAAGTTGCCCGGTCAATGGCGGGGCGGGGTCTGTTTGGCACGCGCAGACGGATGCGCCACGACAGCTTAACCCTGCCGCTTTTTGCGCGCGCGGGCCTGTAGGGCCTGGGCTTTGCGGGCGTGGCCGAGTGAACGCAGGAGATCGGCGTAGTTCGAGGCAACGATCTCGTAATCAGCGGGCGGCTGGTCCGTGGCCGCTTCCCACTCAGCTAACGACGCGCGGTACAGCTCGGACGCGCGATCGTAATCGCCGCGTGAATGATAGACCACGGCAAGGTTGCATTTCGATTGCGCAATATCAGGATGATTGCGCGAAAACGATTTCTCGCGGATGGCCAGCGCACGCAAATGCGTCTGCTCCGCTTCAGTGAAACGTTTCTCGTTAGTGTAAAAGACGCCGAGATTATTGAGTACGGCAGCCACATCAGGATGGTCGGGGCCCAGGTGCGATTCGTACAATCGAAGAGCCCGTGAATAGTACGGCTCGGCTGAACGCGGCCGTCCCACTTTGCGAAATGCGAGCGCAACGTTGTTCAGCAAAGTACCAAGCTTTTCATACGGTAAGTCGGGGACATCCTGTGCGGTGGTGATCGCCTTTTCGTACCAGCTGATTGCTTCTTCAGTGGCGCCAAGTTGTTCGCATAAACGCGCGAGGCGACGCGCGGAATCGAAAATCGCGTGTGGGTCCGGAGGCGATGCTGCTTCGCGCAGGCAATGCGCTTCGGCCAGGTGGCGTTTCGCGGTGGCGCCGTCTCCATTTTGCTCATGAAGTGAAGCCAGCTTTTCGTAGCTCGCGGCGAGCTCAGGTTCACCCGTGGCGAAACTCCGGCGGGCCAGCTCGAGCGCGCTTTCGGCGACGCGGATTGCCTCGGGCATCTGCTCGGTTGCGCGCAGCATTTCGAGCTTATCGTTGAGTACGGACCAGAGATGGCGTTCGCCTTTCACCGGCTGAATCACCAGCCTTCGCTCAATTGCGTGACGAGATGTTGCGCGAGTTCCTCGGCCGCGAGCGGTAACGCCTGGCGTTCGTCTGTCGTTACGTCGGTGCCAACGAAAAAGCTGGTATTACCGATCACGTCGGCAGGGCCCATGAGTACCGCGCCGGAGCGGCCGACAAGGGTGTAACGCACATGCATGGCCAGATTGTACTCGATAGTGGCAAGAACGTTTTCGCGGAGTGAGCGCGCTGGATTACGCGTGACCTCGACGATCTCGGCCTTCAGCGTAGCGTCGGCGTTATCACCTTCGACGATGCGAAAGGTGCCGTCCTGTTGCAGTTGTTTGATGACGGTCCCGGTGACGAGCACCTCGATGCGCGGGAGCAATGTCCTATTGGTAAATACCGGCACCGATATGTCGTGGACATCCTTCAGCACGCTCGGCTTTACCGGGCCGATCTGATAACCTAGACAGCCGCTCAGAAGCAAAGAAGCGGCCGCGATGAAATATTTCACGGGGCCGGCGATGCGGCTGGTTCAGCAGGCGAGCTCGATGGGCTGGGCGATGCTTCAGGTGCCGGCGTGGGCGAGGTATCCGGCGCGGGCGAGCTATCTGGCGCGGTAGTGGTCTGGGGCGCGAGTGAAGCAGGTGGCGGGAGTGCGCTGTCTTGTTCCGGAGGCGGCAGCGGTGCTACCTCGGAATCGCCGCCACGCAGCTGCGGCTTGGCATTGCCGCTCGACTGACCGCGTGAGGCGACGTTCTGCTTCTTCGCGTTCACCGCCACAGCAGGCTGAAGGGCCGCTTCGCCGACCTTCGAACGTATCTGATCAATGCGCCGCCTCGCCTGTTCACTGGCAACGGAACCGGGTTGCTGCCGGATCACTTCGCTGTAGTAAATGACAGCGGCGCGATAAGATTTTTGCTTATCGTAAAACTTCGCGATCTTGAAAGCGTCGCCGGTCGCTTTTTGCTGGAGTCTGGCGAGGTTTTCGCGCGCCTGCGGCGCCTTCTCACTTTTCGGGTAACGATAAAGGAAATCTTCAAACGCTCTCCTGGCGTTTTGGATTGCTGCTTCGTCGTTGGTGCCCAGCCGCGCCGCCTCAAACCAGATGTAGCCGATCTGGTATTGCGCATCCGCGGCAATCGCGTCGTTAGGGAACTGGTCGATCACCGCTTGGTAAGCCTGAATCGCGGCATCGTTTGCCCCCTGTTTCTGGCGGGCTAAGCCGATGTCGAATTGCGCCCGCGCGGTGTACTTCCCGAAAGGCGCATTCCGCACAATTGGCGCGAAGATTTCGACCGCGCGATCCATCGACGTGCTGACGGGAATCCCGAAGAGCTTTACCTTTTTACCGTTGAGATACATCTCGCCGATGCGGAATTGCGCTTCGATGGCCTCATCGAAGTTGGGGCTGGCGGGGTAACGTTGCATGATCGTGCGATAGCCATTTGCCGCTCGAATGTAATCGCCCAGCTGCTCGTACAATTGCGCGCCGCGGTAAGTTGCTCCGGGCGCGAGTGTATCTTTCGGGTACCTACGTACGATATTGGTGTAATCCTTGATCGCGCGAGATATTCTACCCTGGCGTTCCGCCTCTTGCGCCGCAGCGAATAGTTGCTGGGCTGTGCCGTGGATCTCCTCTTCCCCAGGGGCAAGAACCTTCGTCTTTTCGCCGGGACGAAAAATCACCGCCGCAGGCATGCTGGTGCAAAGCGCGCCTGCCATAATTATAAGTACAAGGAGGAGCCGTATTCGCATCCAGTCGCAGGGTAGTTACCTCTGCGGCTGCGTCAAGTTAAGCAGGCACGTTTTGCTCTCGGGCAGATGAGGTTGAACGGTGTCGGCGCGCTGAGCTATTTTACCGTGTCTTTGAATCTCAGCGAATCCCATAAAGTCCGGATCGGCTCGTGTGCGTGGAGTTATCCGGGGTGGAGCGGCGTCTTTTACCCAGCCGAGCTTCCCACATCGGAATGGCTGGAATGGTATTCTCGCTATTTCGTGACTGTAGAAATAGATGCGACGTTTTACGCTACTCCTGCGCCGGAAACAGTCGCGCGCTGGCTTGAGGCTACGCCGGCGAATTTCCGGTTCTCCTGCAAACTGCCGCGCGAGATCACCCATCAGTGCCGGCTGCACGATTGCAGCGCGCAATTAACAGCTTTCATGGAAGCGATCGAGCCGCTCGCGCCCAAGCTCCGCAGCATCCTGGTGCAATTGCCGCCGTCGTTTTCTCCCAAAGATGGCAGAGCAGCGTTACGCTCGTTCCTGAAGCAGTTACCGCGGGAGTTCCGTTTTGCCCTCGAGTTCCGCCACCAGGGCTGGCATCGACCGGAAATAATCCGCCTACTCGAGCGTCATCGCGTCTGCTGGGTATGGGCGGACACTTCGCCCCTGGATGAGCGCAATCTCGCGCCATTCGAGTTCCAGCCGAGTACTACGGACTTCCTCTATGTGCGACTACTCGGCGATTATGCGACAAAGTACGATGGCGACGGCAAACAGATGCATCAGTACGGCAGGCTGCTTTGGAAACGCGAAGCAGCGCTGGAGAGCTGGGCGCTGAAAATCGAGCGGCAGCTCGCGGACGTTCGCGCCGCCTACATCTACGCGAATAATCACTTCGAAGGGTTCGCGCCGGAAACGTGTCAGCGTCTGGCTGAGCGGTTCGGCTTCGAGCTTACGCTGCCCGCTGAAACCGAGCTTGCCGCGGCGTCTGCCGATCCGGGCCAACTCGAACTGCTGTGATCGTCGTCCAAGGCGAGGGCTACACGCAAAATTCATTTTGCGCTGATGAGCCTTGCGGCGGAAAATCGTCGAATGCTGCAAACCGCGCGCCGAGGAAGGAAAAAGACCGGATCGGAAGCGCAAGCCGCGGCGGCAGTACACGAGCGCTACCTCGAAGCGTATCGGTGGATGCTCCTTACGCGTCTGTTCGAAGAAAAACTGGCCAGCATGTATCGCGGCGGGATGATTACCGGCGGCGTTTACGTCGGCAAAGGCCAGGAAGCAGTCAGCGCCGCATGCGGGATGTTTTTGCGCAAAGGCGACATCTTCGCTCCGCTCATTCGCGACCAGGCGGGCCGGGCGGCTTTCGGTGAGCCGCTGGTGGATGTCGCTCGTACTTATCTAGGCTCGCGGCTCGGGCCGATGCGTGGACGCGACGGTAACATCCATCGGGGCAAACCGCGCGAAGGCCAGCTCGCCATGATTAGTCATCTCGGCGCGATGATCTCCGTCGTCGTCGGTTCGCTCATGGCGAAACGCTGGCGCGGCGAAAAGGATTTCGTCGGCTTAACCACAATCGGTGAAGGCGGAATGCAGACGGGCTCGACGCACGAAGGGTTGAACATTGCCGCAGTCGAACGCGTGCCGCTGGTTGTCGTCGCCACGAACAATCATTACGCGTACTCAACTCCGAACGAACGCGAATTTGCCTGCGCCAGCCTGGTGGACCGCGCGCTGGGCTACGGCTTTGAAGGCTACGAAATGGACGGGACTAACCTCAACGCCTGCCTTGAAACTATCGAAACGGCAGTTAAGCGCGCTCGCGCCGGTCGGCCGCCGCAGCTTGTCGTCGCGTCCATTCTGCGCCTGGCCGGGCACGGTGAGCACGATGATTTTTCCTACGTTACTGACGACATTCGCAAGGAGCCATTCGCGCAGGATTGCCTGAAATGCGCGGAAGTTTGCATTCGCGAGCTCGGCCTCGCTGACGATGCGACCGTGCGGAACTGGCGCGACGAAGCGTTGCGGAAAGTGGATGAGGCAGTAGCGACAGCGCAGCGCGAGCCGGCTCCGAATGCTGGTGAGGAAGATTGGTGCGCGATCTCCACGCGCGAGCTTTGCGACCCCGTGGAATGAGCCTCACCTACCTCGAGGCCATCCGCGAAGCGCAGGCGAAATTGCTGCGCGATGATCCGCGCGTCTTCATTTACGGGCAGGACGTCGGCGGTACTTTCGGCGGCGCGTTCAAAGCGACCAAAGGTTTGGCGAAAGAATTTCCCGGGCGTGTGCTGAATACGCCGATCAGTGAAGACGCCATGACCGGCGTGGCGATTGGCGCCGCGCTCGAAGGGATGCGGCCGATTGTGGAAATGCAGTTCGCCGATTTTTCCAGCATTGCGCTCAACCAGATTTTAAACAACGCCGGCACACAGTATTGGCGCACGAACCTGCCGGTGCCGATTACCGTGCGGTTGCCCAGTGGCGGGACGAAAGGCAGCGGCCCCTTCCATTCGCAATCCATGGAATCGCTTTACGCGCATTATCCTGGCTTGATCGTGATGACGCCGGCCACGGTGGAAGACGCTTACACCATGTTGATCGATGCTATCTCCATCGATGACCCGGTCGTGTATTGCGAGCACAAGTATCTTTATTACCACCTGAAAGCTGACGCTCTACCGAGCGAAGGGATGCCGATCGGGCGGGCGCGTGTCGCACGAGCGGGTCGCGACCTGACGATCGTTAGCTACAGCGCCATGCTCCACGAGTCGTTAGCTGCGGCCGAAGAACTGGCGCGAGAAAACTGGGACATCGAAGTGATCGATCTGCGCACGGTTAAACCGCTCGATACTTCCACCGTACTTGGGTCGGTTGCGCGCACCGGCAGGTTGCTCGCCGTGGGCGAATCGTTCCCCTGGGGCGGCGTCACTGCGGAAGTGCTCGCGCGCGTTGCCAGCGAAGGTTTTCATCTGCTCGACGCCGCGCCCGCTCGCCTGAACGCGAAAGACACACCGATCCCGTATCACCCAAACCTCTGGTCCGCACATCGCCCCAGCAGCCATGCGATTGCCGCGAAGGCGCGGCGATTGTTGCGCGAGTAACTCTTCTCAACCACTCAACCCGTCCAAATTCTGATGCCGCAAGTCCCTATTATCATGCCGCAGCTTGGCGAATCGATTGCTGAGGCGACGATCGTTTCCATCAAAGTACAGCCGGGCGAAAAAGTCGCTGCCGACCAGGAAATCATCGAAGTCGAGACGAACAAAGCGGTCATGGGCGTGACCACGCCGTGCGCGGGCGAGATCGCGAAGATCGATGCGCAAGTGAAAGAAACTTACCCGATCGGCGCTGTGCTCGGCTACATCGAAGCGAGCGAGAAAGATGCGGAGCGTTTTCAACAGAAAACGCCGCCGCCGGAAATTCAACGCGCTACGGCGGAAGAAATCCCCGGGCGCGGCGAAGAGAAGGAAGTGGCGCAAGCGACGCACCGGGCTGCTGAAAACGGAGATCGCAACCGCGACGGTCGTGCCACGTTACCAGTGCCGGCAGCCGCGAAAGGCGCGGGCTTTCTTTCGCCTCGAGTGCGAGCGCGCATGATGGAGTTGCAACTCACTGCCGCTGATCTTTCCGGCATCTCCGGCAGCGGCAACGCCGGCCGCGTCACGATCAAGGATCTGGAAAGCTACCTGCAACAAATCGAGTCGCAGACGGCAAGTGATGCGTCCGCCATCCGCGCTGGCGTGGCCGATGCGATGCGTCGCAGTTGGTCGCGGCCGCTGGCAACAATCGGTTCCACGGTAAGCCTCGATCCTGTTTTGAACGATCGGAAACAGCGCGACCCGAAACCCGGTCCGGCGCTTTACGCTCTGCGTGCACTTGCGCTTGCGCTGGCGGAAAATCCCGCCGCCGCCGCCAGGCTGATCGGCTCACGCATTCTGCAATCGAAGAGCATCGACATCGGGCTGGCCATTGAAGCGCAGGACGGGATCATCGTTCCCATCATTCGCAACGCCGACAAAACGTCGCTCGCCGATTTAACGCAAAAGTACGAGGAGCTGGTGAATCTCGGCCGGCAGCGCCGCATTTCGCCCGAGATGCAAACGGGCGGAATCGCCGCCGTCTCGAACTTCGGCACGTTCGGCGTGGAATGGGGCACGCCAATTCCGCTCCCTGATCAGACCATGATTCTGGGTTTTGGCGCCGGCAAAAAAACGCCGCATTGGGACGAAGGCTCGTCGCAATTTATCCTGGTCACCGAGGCGCAGATCACGTTGAGCTTTGATCATCGCAGTCTCGACGGCGGCGGCGCGGGCCGGCTGCTGAAACGAGTCATCGAGCTACTGGAGAAACCCAGCCAGTTGTAGCCGCCTAAGTACAGCCGGTTCTCACTTGTACTGGCGACATTCGTTGGCCTGGTGTGTCTCCACCTCACGACCAAGTGATCAGGCGCAGCTCGTGTTCCTGCTGCAAGTGCGGATGCGTGGGAATCACGCGAACACTGAAGCCGTAGGCGCCGGACTCTGTCGCCGGAACTGAACCGCGATAGATGTAAGTACCGTCGCCATTCTGGCCCGACTGGTTCAACGTCGTCACACCCGGATTTTTAATGCCGCCGTTTTCCGTCTCGCCGTGGTACGCTTCCACGCGCACGTGTTGAGGATCAACACCGCCCAAGTGTACTCGCGCACATAAGTCGAGCGATTCGCCCACGGGGATATTCTGCCGATCGGCATTGCCCACCTGCACCTCATCGATTCGCACCTGGGGCCAATCTTTGCGCATGCGCGTCTTCCATTGGCTTAGCTCGGCGGCAGCAGTGCAGTCGTTTTGCACAAGGTCGCGGTGAGCGCGCGCGGCCGGGATGTAGAGCCGCTCGGTGTACTCCTTGACCATCCGGTGGGTGTTAAATACCGGCGTCACGCTGCGGATCGATTCGCGCATGAGCTGGAGCCACGCCAGCGGGAGTTTGCCGTCGGGTTTCGCGTAGTAGAGCGGTACGATCTGATTTTCGAGTAACTGGTAGAGGCTGGCGGAATCTACTTCGCTTTGGAAATCAACGGTGCCGTCGTTGATTTCGGCGCCAATGGCCCAGCCGTTGTTGCCGTTGAATCCTTCGCACCACCAGCCATCGAGAATGCTGAGGTTTAATCCGCCGTTCGGGGGCGTCTTCATCCCACTCGTGCCGCTCGCTTCCAGCGGGCGGAGCGGATTATTCAGCCAAAGATCGACACCCTGCACCAGCCGCCGCGCGATGTAGGTGTCGTAATCTTCTACAAACACAATCCGATTCTCCAGCCCGGATTGCCGCGAAAATTTGTACACTTCCTGGATCAGCGCCTTGCCTCCCTCATCACGCGGATGCGATTTGCCGGCGAAGATGAACTGCACCGGGCGCGTACTGTCGTTGAGCAGACGATGGAGCCGGTCTCGATCGCTAAATAGGAGCGCGCCGCGCTTGTAGGTGGCGAACCGGCGCGCGAAACCGATGGTCAGGATTTCAGGATCAAGCAGCCGGTTGGCATTGCGGATCGATTGCGGCGATTCCCCCACCCGCTCGCGCTGCACGCGCACACGCTCGCGCACGAACTGCACCAGGCGCGCCTTCAATTGCTGGTGCGTTTCCCAGAGTACCGCATCCGGAATATCGATGACGCGGCGCCAGAAATCCGCGTCGGTCAGCTTCTCTTCCCAATTGCCGAGATACTTCTCGTAGAGCGCGGAAAATTCGGGCGCCATCCACGTTTTTGTGTGAATGCCGTTGGTCACATACGTGATCGGTACTTCGTGCTGCGGCACGCCGCTCCAGACATCCTTCCATAAGCCGCGACTCACTTCCCG
>JAFASN010000068.1 GCA_019244415.1 Verrucomicrobiota bacterium
CCATTGCCATACTCCATGAAAGCGCGCCAACGCCGCGGGTGCACCAGTTCGTTGTAAGGGCGCATGGGCGCCGGACCCGTCCACATTTCGTAATCCAAATTTGCCGGAGGTTTCGTATCCGGCGGGTTCTCGGTGGCCCGCATCTGGTAATAACAGTAAATTTCCACCAACCCGATCTGTCCAGGTTTTCCTTCCTGCAGAAAGCGTTCTTTTGCTTCCACGATGTGCGGCGTGCTGCGGCGCTGCAATCCCACCTGCACGACGCGCTTATATCGATGCGCGGCGGCTACCATCGCTTGTCCCTCCGCTACATCCACACTGATCGGTTTCTGAACCCAGACATCGAGACCGGATTTGACCGCTTCGATCATGATGAGCGCGTGCCAATGATCGGGTGGAGCAATCAGCACTAAATCGAGATCCTTCGCCGCGAGCATCTGCCGAAAATCGCCGTACGTGCGCGGAGTCTTTTTCGAGCGCTGCCGGGATGCCACCATGGAGGCTGCTTCCGAGAGCATCTGTTTGTCTACGTCGCAGAGTGAGACCACCTCGACCGGAGACACCTGAATCAGACGAAACAGATCGATCTTGCCGTACCACCCGCAACCAATTAATCCAACTCGGCGGACCTTTTCGTCGGCGTATGCGCGACTGTGGTTGGTGAGGCCGAGTGCAGCGCCCCCGGCGTAAAGAAAAGAGCGGCGGTTCATGGTTTTTGTTCAGAGCTCCAATTGTTCACGAGCGTACTTCAGACAGGAAACAACGTTTTCATTTTCCACCCGAAGTTGTTGCTCGTGCGACATTCCGGCAATCATCGGGAGGCTTGGGGCGCGATTGGCTTGAACCAGTTTCAAGGTCCGCGCCAGGTACCGGCCGTTCCGATCCGGAAACGAGGCCCAATACGCGTCTGTTAAACACGGTATCTTCAACGGATCGCGCGTGATCATCTCGAGTGAAAAACGCGTACCCGGCCGGCATTTTTTTATCACCGAGACGCAATGCTGTACATCCAGAATGCCGTCGCCCAGCCGAACCTCAGATAACAGAACACCGTCTTCATACGGCTGCACCGCTACATTCTTGAAATGCGTGCTCACTGTGTACGGCGCGAGCGTTTCGATGACCTCGACCGGATCGTCGAGCAGCGCGATGTTGTTGCCGAGATCCAGGCAAACGCCGAAATACTCACTCGAGTACTCCTTCACAAGGTCGTGCAACTCGTCCAGAGTCCAGTCTTTATGGTTCTCGAGGCCAAGCGGGATTTTGAAACGATCGAGAACAGGCAGCGCAGCTTCGATCGATCGATGACTTCGCGTGACAAACTCGCGCCAATCGGCAATAGAGGAAAACGTCTCGTAACGCCGGGTTCCAAGACACGCCGCGCGCAGGGCAACAGCGCCCACTGCTTGCGCACTTTTCAGCGCTTCTTCGAAGGCGGTCGTATCGCTACCCTCCGGCAACGGGACCATCGCCTCGATGTACATACCAGCGGCTTCAGCCCACATCCTGATCTTCTTGAGATCGCCGCGAACAATCGCGTGAATACCGCCCGCGCCAAGATTCTCGCAGTGCTCCAGGAACTCGTAGGTGTCCATCGACTCCCAAACCCTCAGGTACGACGTGCTCGCGACGCCGAGTTTGCTTTTAGTGGCGTTTCGAGAGTCGGTCAAACGGACGATTTGCGCGCCAAGTCGATCAAATAGTCACACCCGCGCGCGGTAAGCGCCATCATCGTGAGCGTTGGATGCTTATCGCCTGTGGTAACGAAACATCCACCGCCGAACACAAACAGATTCCGAACGTCATGCGACTGACAGAAGGAATTCAATACGCTCGATTTGGAGTTCGAGCCCATGCGACACGTCCCAACCTCGTGGATCAATGATCCGGGTGCGGAAATCACGGGACGAGCATCTATGATCTCGCCCTTTGCTGCGTGAAACAACTCCTGGGCGCGATCGAAGTAGTCCTGATACAACTTGCGATCGTTATCCGAGTGTGAGCAATGAATCCGCAACACTGGAATTTCCCACTTGTCTCGAACGTGCGGATCCAGTTCGACGAAATTTTCTTTTTGCGCGAGCATCTCGCCGCCCGACAACCATACGCGCGCATGCGCCGGGTAAAGCGTTTTGACTTGTTTTTTGAACTCGGAACCAAAGCCCGGTAACGAAGGCGCGAAAGCCGGATATTGTGCTGCGCCACCCGATGCGCTCATGGCGTACCCGCGAATGAATCCGCGCGATGAACTTCCGCCCTTGATGTTTGTAAAGTTCGGAATGTATAGTCCACCCGCCTTGCCGTCGTCATTGCGAATCTTTGCGCCTTTCAGAATGGGCAGAAAGCCACTGACCGCGCTGCCGCCGACCTGATCCATCAAGTAATGGCCCAGCACGCCGCTGCTATTTGCCAGACCGCCGGGTGCGGAATTTAAAAGTAGTCGCGTGTTCTCGAGTGTTGATGCCGCAAGCACAACCACTTTGGCATTGACGTCCACTTCTTTGTTCGTATAGCGCTCGATATACCGAACGCCGCGAGCGCGATTGTTGTCGTCCATCAGGAGGCGGCTCACAACCGAATCACACAGCACCGTCGCATTGCCCGTTTTCAGGGCTGGCGGAAGGGTGGATACAACTGTGTTGAACATCGCGCCGACATCGCAGCCATTGACGCAATTGCCGCAGTAGTGACAAGGCGGGCGGCCATTGAGGACACGTGTCAGCTGAGCGACGCGCCGCGGCGTAGCTGGCAAACCAAGCTTTTGGCAGGCTGCGTCGAATATCGTTTCGGCGCAGTTCAACCCCATCGGCGGTTGAAACACTCCGTCGGGAAATTGCGGCAAATTGGCCGCTTGGGCACTTACGCCAATGAATCCCTCAACGCGATCGTAATAAGGTGCGATATCCCGATACGAGATCGGCCAGTCATCGCCGTAACCATCGCGC
>JAFASN010000111.1 GCA_019244415.1 Verrucomicrobiota bacterium
CGGTTTTGATCTCGGTGCCTTTGCGCAACTGTTTGACCATTTTCAGGACCACTTCGGCGGCGCGATCAAGCAGCTGCACCTGCCGCCGGAACCCGCGCCCGTGTAAGTCTTCCGGGCAGATCAGCATCCGTTCCCCGATCTTCTCCACCGTCTTCGGTATTTTGTAGAGCGCGCTCGCCAGGGCCTGGATGTCCTCGCGTTCCAGCGGAGTGATGAACGTTTTCGAAAGCTCTTCCGTGAGCTGCTGCGTGATGCGTTTGTCCTCGCGGCGGCTTTCGGCAAAAACCGCGAGATCGCTCGCGGAATCGCCTTTCTCGAGATTCGCCAGCAGATCGATCAGATGGTGAATGCTGCTGTCCGCCTGCTGCGCGCTCGCTTCCAGCAAGTCGAAGAAGCGCTCGTCGTGTCCGAGGATTTTGCCGATGGAAAACATGTACTTTTGAGCTGTCCGATTTTTATAACATCGTTCCGCCGAGTACGAACAGCGCGACGTTGAAGTAAATTATCAGCCCGGTCACATCCACCAGCGTCGCCACCGCGGGTGCGGAGGCCGTAGCCGGATCAAGCCCGCAGCGTCGCAAAAAGAACGGCAGCATCGCGCCGGCAAGCGATCCCCAGAGTACCACGCCCACGAGCGCAAGCCCGACCGTCGCCGCGACGAGCCAGTGGTACGGACCGTAATTGAAAATGTGCAGCGCCTGCCACAGGGAAATCCGGATGAACCAATCGTGCCGAGGATTACGCCCAGAAGCGTGCCCGACTGCACTTCGCGCCGTACTACGCGAAACCAATCACGCAGGCGGAGTTTACCCACCGCCATCACGCCGATGACAAGCGTGGTTGCCTGCGAGCCAGAGTTGCCGCCGCTGGAAATAATGAGCGGCAGGAACATCGCGAGGACTCAGCCGGTGGCCAATCGCAGAAGATTTCGCGTAAGGCGGCGAAATTCCGCTCCTGAATCAGGCTCTCGATTTCGGGAAGTAGAAGATTGCCGACCATAGTGCGCGAGCGACGGCGACTTTTACCGGAAGCAAGCGGCGTCCGCCAGAATGTTGTGCTGTAGAGGCGGGTGTCCTCACCCACAGGATGTTTGAAAGGCCGCGCCCATGCGGGTGAGGACACCCGCCTCTACAGCTGGCGCAGCCTGCCTCCACACTTGGCAACGCGCCGAAACGCGGCAAAGTGTTTTCCCCGATGAATTCCGGTTCGATGATCCAGCGCAGCGTCGAAGACGGAATTTGCCTGCTTAACTTCGATCGCCCTGAATCAGGCGCGAACATTTTCGACGCGGCGACCGTGCGCGATTTGGACCGCGAGCTGGATGAGATCGAAACGGATTCGTCGTTGCGCGGACTGGTTATCACGTCGGCCAAAAAGTCGATCTTCATCGCCGGCGCCGATTTGAAAACGCTGCTGCGGCAGGCACAAACGGGCGAGATGCGCGCGTTCATCGCCGAAGGGCAGCGTGTTTTCAATCGCATCGCTGCGCTGAAGATGCCCACTTGCGCGGCCATTCACGGCGCGTGCGCCGGAGGCGGCTATGAAATTACGCTGACATGCGATTGGCGTGTGGCGAGCGATGATCCGAGTACGCGCATCGGTTTGCCTGAGACGACGCTTGGGTTGATTCCGGCGTGGGGCGGGTGCACGCGGCTGCCGCGATTGATCGGACTGGAGAAGGCGGCGGAAGTGATCACGAAAGGCAAACTCTATTCCGCGGCGGAAGCGAAGGAGCTCGGATTGATCGATGAAGTTGTTGCGCGTGATCAGTTGCTGGAAGCAGCAAAGCGCAAAGTGCGTGAGGGAAAGCGGCCGGAGCAAGGCGCTTCCCAAACCGCCGGCGAGCTCAAAACGCCGCGAGCTTCCGGCAACTCGGCGCCAGTACGCGCAGTGGAGATCATTGGAAGACAGGAGCCGGTTGAGAAGTCGTTAGCTTCCGAATTGCGTGCGATCGTCGAGCTGGGCGAAACGGACGCGACGCAGAACCTGATCCGCAATTTCTTTCTCGCGGAAAAGTACAAAAAAGGCACGTCGAAATTGCCGGCGGAAAAGATTGCGCACGCGGCCGTGATCGGCGCAGGCGTCATGGGGAGCGGCATCGCGCAATGGCTCAGCTCGCGCGGCGTGTCAGTGATTTTGCGCGACGTCGGCGCGGAGCAGCTCAACCGCGGCGTTGCTTTGATCGACAAAACGTACGCTGACGCGGTCAAGCGCGGCCTGATGAGCGATGACAAGGCGAAACAGGGGCGCGCACGCATTGTCGCCTCCACTGCCCCCGGTGAAATGCGCGATGTGCAGGTGGTGATCGAGACGGCCTCGGAAAAATTGGAGATCAAGAAGCGGATCTTTCGCGAACTGGACGAAAAGGCGCCGAAAGCGTTGATGCTTGCCACGAACACTTCAGCGCTGCCGATCTCGGATTTGGCGGCGGAGACTGCGAGGCCCGCTCGCGTCATCGGCCTGCACTTTTTTAATCCGGTCAGCCGGATGAAACTGGTTGAAGTCGTGGTGGGTTGGCAAACGGCAGATGAGACGCTCGAGCGCGCGCTCGCTTTTGCGCGCCAGGTCGGAAAGCTGCCGGTCGTCGTGCGCGACAGACCCGGCTTTCTCGTGAATCGTGTGCTGTTCCCGTACTTACTCGATGCGGCTGAGCTGTTCGAACATGGGGTGAGCGCGGCGGAAATCGATGAGCCGTTGCTGCGATGGGGAATGCCCATGGGACCGCTGCGGTTGATCGATGAAATTGGCGTCGATATCACGGTCGATATTGCTGACACACTTGAGCGCGCCTACGGGCGGCGCGATCAGGCTGCCGGCATTTTGCGCGAAATGCTCGCGGCCGGAATGCTCGGACGTAAAAATGGCCGCGGCTTCTATCGTTATGAAGGCAAAACGCAGACGCCGAACAGCGAGATTGAAAAGTGGCGCGCGAATGGCGTCATTTCGAGCGGAGTCGAGGAATCCTGCGGCGAAAGCATAAAGGCAGCGCGACGGGATCCCTCGACTTCGCT
>JAFASN010000116.1 GCA_019244415.1 Verrucomicrobiota bacterium
CTGTGCTCACATCCTTCAACACACTTAGGGATTACAGGATTCGCTGGGATTTGCTGCACGCCAAAGATTACGGAGTTCCGCAGAATCGACCCCGCGTTTTTCTCGTCGGCGTTCGCCATGATGTGCTCGCATATTTTTCGCCAGAACATGTTCCCGCAACCAGCAAAGTCGCAGATGCTGTTACAGCGGAATTCCTACCATCAGCAGGCGGCAAACCACCCACGCTCGAAGACTTACTCTCGGATCTGGAAGATCCTAACTTTCTCGATGTTGAAGCAACGGTGGCGTATCCGCACGAGCCGAAGAACTCGACGCAAATTAATTTGCGCACAACACGCAGCGGCCAGCTCATGCGCAAAGGTGAGCCGTTAACTGAGCATGAGTATTCGAAGCATGGTCCCCGAATACGAAGAAAGTTTGAACTCATGATCGCGAACGGTGGCGCGATCCCGGCGAAGTTTAAGACGAAGAAGTTTGCCCAACGGGTCTTTCCCCGTGTGTGGGATGATGAGGGCCCGAATCTGACCGCCGCGTCGTTGCCCGATGATTATGTCCATTACCGTCAACCGCGCGCACCGACGGTTCGCGAGTGGGCACGGCTTCAAACATTTCCCGACTGGTATGTTTTTAAAGGGTCTCGAACGACAGGCGGGCGTCGCAGAGCCGGCGATCCGTCGGCGGGAATTTGGGAAAGAGATGTCCCGCGATTTACTCAGATCGGAAACGCGGTGCCGGTGCTACTTGCCAAACGGATCGGTGATCATCTGCGAACCAAGTTTCTCGAACGTGTCGCCGAAAAAGCAAAGTGACATGAGACCTTTTACTCAGCGTGAAGCAGCGGTGATTCGACTATTAACTTTCGTTGGTATCGATTTTGCGGTTTTGCAGATTACGCGTACCGGCCTTGACAAAGGCTACACTGACGCGACGACAAGTTTTCGAAACTTCTTGAAGCGTACCGGAATACACGACTTCGCGTCGCAACGTCCGGGGGAGAAATTCATTAAGTATGTCGATGTGTTCGGTCTAACAACGAACGGTCCGGAATTATTCAAACTTTCTTTTCTGCGTCCGGCAGCCAAAGGCGGTCGAATGTTTCGCGTTTCAATGGTCGGCGGGATAAAAAGGCCGCTGCACATCCAAGACACCGACGTGCTAATGTTCTCGGTGCGCGAGAACCAGTTGCAGGTCGCAAACCTAACAGACGCAGTGCATCGGATGGCAGATAGCGACCACATCGGAGTTTCCAGCGGGCACACTGCACGGGGTGCGACGATTGTTACGATAGCGAAAAATCGGATACTGCACGTGATGGAACTAATGCCCGAGTGCGAAGCGAAGACCGGCAGTGGTGCCCGTGCGGTCGAGATCGGCGAGCTAACCGGCATGTTCCTTGAAACCCACCGCACATCGCTCGTGAATGCACTGGTGGAAGAACTGCGCGGCGAAGGTCGGATTGAGCCTGTACCTAACGACCGCGGGAGGTTTCGGCTGTGCCGCTGAGTGTTAAGAGCTGGCATCTCCGCGAGTTTCTGTCGCGCGTAGAAGAGAGCCAACTTGATCTCTCTCCGGAATACCAGCGCCGTGAAGCGTGGAATGCAAAAAAGAAAATGGTTTTGATCGATTCTATCGCTCGCCGAATCCCAATTAACGCCATCACGCTGTACCGTACGGAGAAATCCGGCGTTCCGGTATACGAAGTTATTGACGGCAAACAGCGCTTAACGGCCGTTGTGCAATTCAAGCAAGGTAAACTTGCTGTCGTTAGTGAAAGCATAACCGGACTCTCCGAGGAAGAGGAACGTGAGGGCGCGGAGCTAGCCGCGAAAATTGTCGACAAAAAATGGGACGGCCTCGATCCGGGAACAAAAGCTACCTTCCTCGAATACGAAGTTCCGATTTATCTCGTTGAGGGTCCGCGCGCCTCGGCCGTGCGCGCTTTTCGCCGGATGAATGAAGAACCGTACGCGCTTAATCCGCAGGAGATTCGTAACGCGATTTTCAAAGACAGCGAATTTCTCCACGCCACGCAGAAGCTCGAAAAGTCGTTGCGAGATTTGGCCCCGGGGGCTGATCCCTTTCTCGTTGAGTGGGGCTTGGTCACTCCTGATCAGTGGCGCCGAATGCGGGATCTGCAATTTCTGTCTGAGTTATTGTGTTTGCAGCTAGACGGTCCGCAAGAAGCGCGTCGGACGCTTGATGATTTTTACTCGAATTATTTTGCACCTCATGGCAAGTCGCTGAAGAAACTGGAGACAGCGGTTGAGCAAACAGGAAAAGCGATTCGCGCCGCACACAGTCTCGTCGGAGGTAATTTGAAGGCCTGCGGCTTCGAAAAGGAGAACGACCTTTACGCACTCATTGGCGCGATCCTACAGCGCGGTATTCCTACCAAGCCGCAGCTTTCTGACGAAAACGCGACAATGGATGTTCGAGGGACGTTGACGCTACTTCGCGAGCAGGTGCTCCTCTATCAGGACGCTATGCGTAACAATGACGAAGCCGAAGCCGAACAATATGGCGAAGAGGTAAAGGCGTATGGCGCTACACTTATCTCCGGTCAGATCAATAGCGCGAACCGCAGACAGACTCGGATCGATCTCCTAGCACAAGTTATTAGCGAACGAATCAAACCGATCGATCCCAAAAACGTCACCGACCTCCAGCGTCGATTAGTATGGGCGCGATCACCAGACAAGAAATGCGGCCGCTGCGAGAAGATTGTGAAATGGGAGGACTAAGATTGCGGTCATATTGATGCGCGAGCATTCGGCGGTCGTGCAGTTGTGTCGAATCTGCGCGTCGAGCATAAAGCATGCAACCGCAAAGCGCGGCACCGATGAAGTGAATTATGTTCTATCAGTCGCGGCGCGAGATCATGCAGAGCATCCGCGCGCGAGGCAACAAGACTACCGAGCTCGCGCTTATCGCGATTTTTCGTGAATTTGGAATCACCGGATGGAGGCGGCACGTTCGGTTACCAGGTCGGCCTGATTTCGTATTTCCAAGACAAAAACTCGCGATTTTTGTCGATGGCTGCTTCTGGCACGGCTGTCCTAGGCACTCGCAGCACGTTAACAAGAGCGGAGCATTCTGGATTCAAAAGATAAGAACCAACAAGTCACGCGATCGGCGGAACGCCAGAGCGCTGAACGAACGCGGCTGGACCGTGCTAAGGCTGTGGGAACATGAACTTAGTGTACCGAACCGTCGACGTCTTCTTAGGCGTTTGAGTCAGGTGTTCGGAATTCACGCTGAGATTTCGCAATAGCTAGCTCGATCGTCATTTCGGTTCGCATTATCCGCGGCTCATCGAGCGTCTTCGGATCAGGTCCGCCTTTCCGCTGCGGCTCGTCGCGGCTTCATAGGTTAGCATTCCAGTGCTCGGATCAATTGCATCCGCGTAGGGAGCGTTGTCGCGCACCGACATTAGGAAAACGGAATACTTGCGACCGACGCCGAAATTCATGCCCTTTTGCAACGCCATCTTTCCCGCCGCGACGATGTCTTGTAGCTGATGATGATGTGTACCTCCACGGCGGCGGATTGAGTCAAAGCGGCGCGGGTCTGATCAGGAAAGATCGCATCAGTCCGCCGAAACAATCACCTTCGCGTTGTAACTGAGACGCCGAAAGAACTCCTCGTAATGCTGCCAGCGCCGGCCGAACTCGGCGACGCCGGCAAGCGCCAACCGACCAGCAATGTCGCTGAGAAGATCGGCGTCGGCTTCGTCGAAGTCGCTCTCCATCATGGCGCGTTCGGCCCAATCGACCAGCTCTGCCTGGCCAATTTTAGCGTGCAGGTAGTCGGTAAGCTTATCGGCAACGATACGGCGCGTGATATTCATTTTTCGAACCGGTCCTCTCGCTCTGCGCGACTGAACGCAAGGCAGCTATTTGCTACATCGCGCAGAACTCGGTACTCTGAGTCGTGAGCCGCGTCGTTTCACAGAGCCCGGATGTTCTCGGCGGCGAGCCGGTTTTTACGGGTACGCGCGTCCCGGTAAAAAGCTTGTTTGATCACCTCCAAGCCGGCGACTCGATCGAGGAGTTTCTTCAAGGATTTCCCAGCGTGAAGCGCGAGCAGGTCGTTACCTTGCTGGAAGAAGCGCGTGAGCACGCCGTCGCCGGCGCGTAATGCGCATCTTACTGGACGAGAACCTCGACTGGCGTTTGCGCCGCGATCTGCCAATGCATGAAGTCGATTCAGTACCGCTGATCGGCTGGGCCGGCATCGACAACGGCGAGCTGCTATCCAAAGCGGCCGCTGCGGGTTACGACGTGCTGGTGACGATGGACACTAACATGACGCATCACCAGAACGTACGACGGTTTGCAATAGCCGTGGTGGCGCTACGCGCCAAGTCGAATCGCCTAGCGGAGACTCGACCCTTGATGCCAGCGCTTCTCGAACTGCTGCCGGCGTTGGAACCGCGAACATTGACGTTTGTGCCGCGGTAATTGCGATCACCTGGAGCAAACGTGCTGCTGCGGCTGGCAATAGGGCTAAAGGGCGGTGTTGTAGCGGTGCGTGTTCACGCGCAAAGGCGGGCGGCTGAGGACAGCCGCCTCTACATCTGCTGTAAGGCGCGGTCGATCCGCGACAGCACCTTATCTCGGCCGAGTACTTCCAGAAGGTGATATAAGCTCGGGCCGGCGGTGCTGCCGGTGACGGCGAGGCGGGACATGTCAAGGCTGAAGGAAGAAGGATGAAGGAGGAGGGGTGTGTGTTACGACTGCTTCGAGCGCTTCAGGATGGTAACCAAGATCGCGATCAATTCGTCGCATTCCTGTCGTAAAGGCTGGAGTTCGGATGGCGAAGCGATTTGTGCGTCCGCGAGCAGTTCGAGCCAGTACGCGGTTTCTTCGGCTTCGCGCAACGCGTCGCCACATTTCGCCACAAATTCCGCTTTGCTGCGCCCGCGGTATGCCTCGCGGTAGTTCGCTCCAATCGACGTCGCAGATCGAAGCAGCTGTCTGCCGAGCACTTGCGCTTCACCGCTCCTCGGCAGCGAGGGAAACAACCGCACAACGCGCAGCGCGAAATCTTTCGTACGAACGCGGAGATCAGCAGGCGGTTTCATTCCAACTTCTTAATTCTTCCTTCTGCCTTCCTACTTCGCACTCGCCAACGCGTGATCGATTCGTGCTAACACCTTCTCGCGGCCTAGCACTTCGAGCAGGTGATACAAGCTTGGGCCCGCGGTGCTGCCGGTGACGGCGAGGCGGGTCGGGTGGACGAGGACGCCGAGCTTTACACCGAGGTCGGCGGCGATTTTGCGCAGCGCGGATTCGATTTGGTGGCGTCGAATGTGGTGAGGCCCACGGAGGCATAGCGGAGGGCTTGCAGCCGGTTTGTTGTCGGGAGTGCTTCTTTGGCCGCGGGATACCACGCTGTGACGCAGTTGCGAATGTGGCGATGTGCCCGAAGATTGCGATGCGTGAACGAAATCATCTTTCTCGTCGAGGAAGCGGCGGAGGGTGGCTTGACCGCTCGCGCACTCGGCCACTCAATCTTTACCGAAGGCGAGACGCTGGACGAACTTCGTAGCAAGGTGCGCGAAGCGGTGGATTGTCACTTCGAGACGAATGAGGCACCACGCGTCATTCGCCTTCATTTTGTCCACGACGAAGTGCTGAGCCGGTGACGCGGTTGACACGATCCCCTCGGTAATATGCGATTACCACGCGATATCTCAGGAACCACGCTCGTCAAGGCGTTTCGGGCCGTAGGCTACGAAGTCACACGTCAGACCGGCAGCCACATTCGACTCACACGCCGCGATCAAGGCGAACATCACGTAACCGTTCCCAATCACGATGCGCTGAAGGTTGGCACGCTGGCAACATTCTCGGCGACGTCGCCGCACATCTGCAAATCTCGCGCGACGAATTGCTATCCCGTCTCTTCTGATCGTGAAACTTAATCCCGGCGCCTGACACAGACGGCGTACAATGTGCAGCGCACAGCAGCAGCGATCAGCGTCCGCAGGCTACGTCTTTGTTGTACGCGCGCGTGTCCTCACGCGCAGACTCGTGCGGCTGAGGACAGCCGCCTCTACATCTGCTGCACGGCGCGGTCGATCCGCGACAGCACCTTCTCTCGGCCGAGTACTTCGAGCAGGTGATACAAGCTTGGGCCGGCGGTGCTGCCGGTGACGGCGAGGCGGGTGGGATGGACGAGGAAGCCGAGTTTGACGCCGAGATCGGCGGCGGTTTTGCGCAGTGCGCTCTCGATGTTTGCGGCGTCGAAGGTCGTGAGCCTCGCGAAGGCGTTGCGGACGGCTTGCAGGCGCGGGAGGTTTTCGGGGGTGAATTGTTTGGTGGCGGCTTCGGGCGGGTAAGTGATTTCGTCGGTGAAGTAGAAGCCGGCGTAGGTTTGTAGCTCGTCGAAGACGGCGATCTTCGTTTCACACGTTTTCAGAGCCGCACGCAGGTATTCCTCGCTGAAGTTCTCGATGGGTACGCCGGCGCGTCTAAGACTTTCGATACCTAACGAGAAGAAGCGGTCGAAAGGCAATTCGCGCGCGTATTCGCCATTGAGCCAGCGAAGCTTGGCCGGGTCGAAGGTGGCTTCGCCTTTGACGATGTTGTTCAAGGTGAAGTCGCGGATGACTTCGTCGATCGACATTTTCTGCCGGTCGTCCTTAGGCGACCAGCCGAGGAGGCAGAGGTAATTGACGACGGCCTCGGGCAGGTAGCCGTGATCGATGTAGTAGGAGACGGCGGCGCCCTGATCGCGCTTGCTCATCTTGGTGCCGTTCTGGTTGTGAATGAGCGGGATGTGCGCAAACTGCGGCGGCTCGGCGCCGAGCGCGCGATACAGCTCGATGTGCTTCGGCGCGTTCGACAGATGATCGTCGCCACGAATCACGTGCGAGATTTTCATTTCGATGTCATCCACCACATTGACGAAATGGAAAATCCAGGAACCGTCCGCGCGCCGGATGGTCATATCCGGGTGCGTCTCGGGGTTCGTTAGATCGAAGTCGATGTCGCCGGCGACGAGGTCATGCACGATCACGTGCTCGCGCGGCGAGCGAAAGCGCAGCGCGCCCGCGTCTCCGAAGATGTAGCCGCTCTGCTGGAGCTTCCGCAAAGCACGTTCATAAATCTCACCGCGTTCACTTTGAAAGTACGGGCCGAAATCCCCGCCAGCCTGCGGCCCTTCATCCCATTGCAAGCCGAGCCAGCGCAGGCCGTCGTAGATCGCGGCCATGGCTTCGGGCGTGTTGCGCGATTTGTCGGTGTCTTCGATGCGCAGGATGAATGTGCCACCGTGGTGGCGGGCGAAAAGCCAGTTGAACAGCGCCGTTCGCGCCCCGCCGATGTGCAGGTACCCGGTAGGCGACGGGGCAAAGCGAACGCGTACTGGCGGACTCATCCGGCCTCACCCTGAGCGAAACCAGACAAGGCCGCAAATCTCGCGCGCAGCGAATTGTGCGTAAGCGCCAGAACAGGGCACGAAGCCGTTCCGCAGCTGGCGCGCTTTGTGCCTCGTTTCTTCCAGCGTAGTTTTGCCAATACATGACGAAGCCATCAGACAAGCGCGTACTTATCGTCGGCGCCGGTTTTTCCGGTGCGGTGATCGCGCGTGAGCTGGCCGAAGCGGGTATTGCCAGCCTCGTCATCGATCAACGGCCGCACCTCGCCGGCAACTGTTACACCGCACGAGATGCCGAAACAGGCGTGATGGAACACGTCTACGGGCCGCACATTTTCAACACCAGCAACCTCGAGGTCTGGAAGTACATCCAGCGCTGGTGCACCATGGGCCAGTACGTCAACCGGGTGAAGGCGAGTACTTCACGCGGGATTTTTTCGCTCCCGATTAATCTTCACACGATCAATCAGTTCTTCGGGTTGAAACTGGATCCGCGACAGGCGCGCAAGTTTCTCGCCAGTAAAGCTGACCATTCCATTACGAATCCGCAGAACTTCGAAGAGCAGGCGCTCTCGATGATCGGCCGGGAATTGTATGAGACGTTCTTCTATGGCTACACAAAGAAGCAATGGGGATGTGAGCCGCGCGAACTACCGGCAAGTATCCTGAAGCGGCTGCCCGTGCGGTTCAACTACGACGATAACTACTACCACTCACGTTATCAGGGGGTGCCGGTGGACGGGTACACCACGATCATCCAGCGCATTCTCGACCATGAACTTATCGAGGTAAAACTCGAGACAACTTACGAACATGGCGCGCGCGAAGAATTCAATCACCTTTTCTTCACCGGCGCGCTCGACGCCTTTTACAGTTATGAGTACGGGCGGCTGCGTTACCGCACGGTTTACTGGGACAAACTGACTACTGACGGCGATTACCAGGGTAACCCTGTGATCAATTACACCGAACTGACCGAACCATTCACTCGGGTGCATGAGCACAAGCATTTCGCGCCGTGGGAAGAGCACGAACGCACCATTGTCTTTACCGAATTCAGCAAGGAAACTACGCCGGATGACGTCCCGTACTATCCGAAGCGACTCGAAGGGGACCTTGCCCTTCTTCGCAAGTACCGGCAGCTTGCGCTCGAGGAAGAGAACATCACCTTCCTTGGGCGCCTTGCCACTTACAGGTATCTGGACATGCACGTCGTAATAGCCGAAGCGCTGCAAACCGCGCGCGATTACCTGAACTGGAAATCAGCCATCGCTTCAGCCCGGCCGGTCTTCGGCGGCGAACCGCCCATCGAGACAAGAGTCACGGCAACAAACCTTCCATTTTACCCTGACCTGCGCTAGGTTCGTTGCCTGTGCCTGAGTCGGTGCCAGCCTCTTCGTTTCACCGCGTCATTCATGTCGGCTCAATTCGATGCGGTTGAGAGACGTAGAAGCCGTTGTGCGCGCGTTGAATGGGGCAGAGGTCAAGTATCTCATCGTCGGTGGTCTGGCGGTTATGGCGCATGGCTATATGCGTTTGACCATTGATATCGACTTGGTGGTGAAGCTCGAGCGAGATAACGTTCTCCGCGCAATGGAAGCGCTGCGGAATGTCGGTTACCGGCCAGCCGTTCCCGTACCCGCCGAGCAGTTCGCCGATGATAATGTCCGCGAATCGTGGCGTCGGGAAAAGAACATGCTCGTATTCCAGATGTACAATCCGGACCCAGAATCGACCAAGCTCGACCTTTTCATCACTGAGCCATTCGATTTCGAGGAGGAGTACGCCGCTGCAGAATGGCTGGATGTCGCAGGAATCGCCTCGCCAGTACTTCGCCTTACAACATTGATTAAGATGAAGAAAGAAGCCGGTCGTCCAAAAGACCTGGGCGATGCTGGCGAACTGGAGCATCTTCTCGAAATTCAGCGCGAGGAGTTCGATGATTAAGCGCCTCACTCCGCGCGAGCGTGCGCTATGGCGCAAACATAATCTTGAGACACTACGCGAGTGGCGCGCAATTCCGTTCACGAAAAAGATCAGGATGATCGAAGAGCTGGAAAAACTGGCTCGCTCGATGCACAAAGGCGAACTCCCGCAGGATCCTTCGACGCGAAAGACCGGCCGAAGAATAGACGGCAAGTGAGAAACTTCCCGTCAGGTGCGTGCCCGCGCCTGTGCGAAGATCGGGAAAAAATTGGCGGACAAGCAGAACACGGTCGATCTGCTTTACCATATTCATCTGCCGTTTGCAGAGAAGCCGTGGCGCATCGAAGCCCGCCCTTGTAGGGCAACGATTCCTCGTTGCCGGTGTAACCCCTCGCCAACCAGGAATGGTTGGCCTACAGAAAACGCAACACCTGCAGGGCAACGAGGGTACTATTTCGCGGAATGCGGAAATCGCGCGCGACGTAGTTGAGGAAGTGAATTGGCCGAGCCGGCTGCCGACATTGACATGCAGTTCTCGCCGGAATGTCGCCACGCCCTTTTAACGGTGTGCGCATCGAAGGCCGCCCTTGCAGGCCAACGATTCCTCGTTGCCGGTGTAACCCCCTCGCCAACCAGGAATGGTTGGCCGACAGAAAACACAAGACCTGTAGGGCAACGAGCGTACCTAAACCTGTGGCAATAACATCGCCGCGCCGGCGACGAACACTATAATCAGCGACGCTCCCGTTAGCTGCATCAATTTGCTTATTGGAGAAACGGCAACGACAACAGGCAAAAGCGTTTTGTCGGTTAGACCAATGATGTTCCTAACCTGAGAAATCGTTTTGCCGATCTGATCCTTGATTTCGTCGATTGCAGAAATCGTTTTGCTCATCTGACGAATTGTGCTGGTAACTGCAAAAACGCTTTTGCTCATCGACAAAACGATTTTGGCGGCAAGCAAAACTGTTTTGCTGGTTTGAGAAACGGTGCTGCTGGTTGGCAAAATCGTTTCGGCAACCACCAAAACGATGTTACCTGTTTACATTATTGTGTTGCTACGCCGCAAAGCGCTTCATCCAGCCGCTGATACGATGCTCCCCATGCGACTGTCGGTGTTTTCGGTCTGCGAAACGATTCCTCCAACAAGCGAAACTCATTTGCTCGTCGCGTTCGTGAGCCTGCTTGCCTGAGATGCTGCGGTTCTATACAGACGTAAGCCGCTCCTTCCCGTCACTGTCGTGTTGAGGCTATGAGATATAACGCATCGACCCGCGACAATGAGAGTTCTCGGTTCAACGCGCCACGTCCTTGCCCAACACTAATCTCGTTCCGGTGTGGAGAACGATTCGCTTTCTCTCCACCGCCGGGCTCGTAGTCGTAAACCGCTGCTTGGGCTCTGGCCGGCAGCGTTTCGTCACGTGTCGGCCGGCAATTCAGCCGTTCGTTGGTCGGCCTCTGTTTGCCCGGCCACTTCTTCCTCGACAATTGTGCCGTTGCTGAGCTTGCGAAACAGGGCTGCTTTTCGACCCTTCCCGCGCCTGAGTTCTTCAATCTCGCCGCGCTTTTTCAATCGGGTCAGAACAACCGAAATCTCCGCGGATGTGATGACATATCCCTCCCGGTTCAGCAGCGCCGTGATGTCCCCCACTGAGTAATCGTCCGTCATGCGCCGGATCGCCCATGAGACAATCTCTCCTTTACCGGCGTGCTGCTCGTTTAACGCACGCAGTTCCGGGTGCACGTAACGAGTCGGCGAATGCTCCGTCTGTATTGCAGGTGAAGCAGGCGCCGTCCGCTCTTCTAAGGGAAGATGGCTCGGCTCCCGCACAAGCGCTAAAGCAAGCGAAGTTAATTCAATCGATTTGGACCCTTGTCCGTTCATAAAGTACCCACGAAGAACATTGAAAGCGGCAAGGACACATTCCCGCTCAACAATCTCGCGGCGCATCCTCTCCTCGTGTTGCACAATTTCCTCCAAGGTGATTGTCATGCATTGCAAGACAAGCAAGTGCAATGCTAACGGACTAAATTGAACGGAGTTTCACGTTGCGTGAGGCGAACGGCGACCGTCCCCATTCATCGTGGCAACGGCGCGTTGTCCTCTAACGGCCCGCCCGTAAACTGCTAAAATCGATGGTGAATGACTGACCAATCGGCTGGCAAGCGGCTCGACCGTAGATCGCCGCGCAGTTCAAGCCCGCTGATTTCATTGCGCTATGCAGCCTGACGAGCCTTCGACACCGCTGGAGAGCGCTGTTTCAGTCGGCTCCATCCGACTCAATATGTTTGGCCGGGTGGCGCGTTCCGCTGTCGCGTGGAGTTTTGCCGCGAGTGCTCTGCGATTCGGCTCGGCCGTGTTTCTGCTGCCGCTGATTGTACGCTCTGTTCCGCCCGAGGAACTTGGCCTGTGGTATGTCTTCCTCGCCCTTGGTTCCTTCGCC